>JAYWAU010000360.1:0-10741 GCA_043782265.1 Ferruginibacter sp.
GGCGAAAGACAGTTGCCATTAATTTACACGGTGGCTGTTTATAAAGATTCAGTAGTAAGTGATTTGCCTTATTTTGGCCAGGCATATACGGCACCCACCATTAATACTTTCGAGGGCATCAAATTTACTTCCGTCAATTTCGATTATAAACTTACACCAAGAAAAAAAGGCGGCTGGGATATCAGCATCTGGGTTAAAGACATACACGATTCTCAACACTTTAAATTTGGGATGTATAAAGATGGCAGCGTGTACTTATTTGTTACCAACACCAACAGGCAATCCATTGCTTTTAGCGGCTATATTTCGGAATAATTTACAGGTGCCTGTTATAGAACTGCACAATGATGAAAAATTGTCTTAACAACAAGGTCAGCCTCCTTTTATATAAATGTTTTGTAAAATAGTCATCAAATTTTTTTTACCAAAAACTAATGTTTGTATATTTATTTTCAAAAACAAAAAAGCTATATGACCCCACTTAATAAATTATTACCTGCCGCTTTTTTTTTGATTGCCGTATTTGGAAGTACACAACTGGTGTTGGCCCAAAAATCAGATTCCACCAAAGAACTGGCAATAAAAAACCTTGTAGATAATCAGCAATATGTTTTTTATGCTGAATCGGTTATACCAATGAGTGGCCGCCAACGGTTTTTAACTTCTGATTATGCTGTTGCAGTTGGCAAAGATACCGTTGTAAGCGACCTGCCTTATTTTGGGAAAGCCTATTCTGCACCTATTGGCTCTACAGATGGAGGCATAAAGTTTACTTCCACCAAATTTGAGTATAAAGTTACCCCAAGAAAAAAAGGAGGCTGGGATATCAATATTAAACCAACAGATATCAGCGATGTGCAACAACTTATATTAACTGTATATAAAAACGGCACCGCTTATTTAAATGTAAATAGTACCAACAGGCAATCTATCTCTTACAACGGACATATAAGCGAACGAAAAAGCAGGTAACCTGTAAAACAATTTTTTCAAGCAAATTTTAAAACACTGAACCATTTATAACATTTATCTATTAAATTTTTATTGCTACAATATTAGCTGTTACCTTCGCTATAAACATTAAATTCTTTAAAAATGAAAAATAACTATGTGATTGTTTTGGGTACTGTTTGTACCTTATTGTTTAGCTCTTGTGTGAGTAAAAAAGTTCTAAAAACTGAACAGGATAAATACAGCCTGTTACAAACAGAGTATGCCAAATTACAAGATGACCTGAAAAATTGTAATACCCTTTCGGCTGAAAATTTACAAAGCAAGGCAGTATTGGAAGCAGAAATAGCCGGTCTTAAAAAACAAATGGATTATTTAAAAGAAAATAATTCTACCGCATTAAAGCAACTGGAAAGCCTGTCTGTTATTAGTGGTTCGCAGGCAGAAAGTATTAAAAAATCGTTGGATAATATTGGTGCGAAAGATGCCTACATTCAGGACCTGCAATCAGCCATTAGCCGCAAAGATTCTTTGAACCTTGCACTGGTTACCAATTTAAAAGGTGCCATCGGTAATATGGATGATAAAGACATTAATATTAAAGTTGATAAAGGCGTTGTGTACATTGACATCAGCGACAAACTGTTGTTTAAAAGCGGCAGTTTTGATGTAAGTGATAAAGCCGGCAACGTGTTGAGTAAAGTTGCTACAGTGTTGAAAAATCAACCCGATATTGAATTTATGGTTGAAGGCCATACCGATAATGTTGCGTACAAAGGAAATAATTTAATTGCAGATAACTGGGACCTGAGTGTAAAAAGAGCCACTGCTGTAGTGCGTATATTACAAAATCAATACGGCCTTGACCCCGCAAAAATGACTGCTGCAGGTCGCAGTGAATATTTGCCTGTAGCTGACAACAGTACTGCCGAAGGAAAGGCTGCCAACCGCAGAACAAGAATTGTTATTTTACCACAACTTGACCAGTTTTTTAAATTGCTGGAACCAAAGAAATAATACTTGCATAAA
Organism: Ferruginibacter sp.; assembly: GCA_043782265.1. Classification (GTDB taxonomy): domain Bacteria; phylum Bacteroidota; class Bacteroidia; order Chitinophagales; family Chitinophagaceae; genus Ferruginibacter. The sequence goes on from JAYWAU010000360.1 coordinate 1,981, forward strand.
ATAGTAACAAAAAACCATCTTATAATAAGATGGTTTTTTGTTTTTAATAATTAGCCTGGCAGAAAAGCAATATGGCACTACATTGACTTCGCAGACTTGTACAACCTTCAACAATCAACCGCAAACCCCATAACTTTGCATGTTATAAAAAAGGCCATCAATCATGACATCACTTTCAGTTAATATTAATAAAATTGCAACCCTGCGCAACAGCCGTGGAGGCAACAATCCAGACCTTATTAAAACAGCATTGGATATTGAACGTTTTGGTGCCCAGGGTATCACCGTGCATCCCCGTCCGGATGAAAGGCATATTCGTTACAATGATGTGTATGCGCTAAAAAGAGCCATCAGCACCGAACTAAATATTGAAGGCAATTGCACCGAAGATAAATTTGTGGCATTGGTATTGGCCAACCAACCTGAGCAGGTAACACTGGTGCCGGATACATTGGGACAAATTACCAGCAACCATGGCTGGAACACCATTGAGCATAAAGATTACCTCATTAAAATGATCCGCCTTTTTCAGCAGGAAGGTATCCGCACTTCCATTTTTGTAGACCCCATAATTGAAATGGTGGAAGGTGCCGCCGCCACCGGTACCGACAGAATTGAATTGTATACAGAAACGTATGCCAAAGAATATGCTGCAGGTAAAAAAGAAGCGTCTATTACAGCATACATTGCTGCTGCCGAAAAAGCCAACGAACTGGGCCTTGGCATTAACGCAGGTCATGATCTTGATTTGCAAAACCTGCAATATTTTGCACAACACATTCCAGGCCTGCTGGAAGTATCGATTGGCCATGCACTGATCTGTGATGCATTGTACCTGGGATTAGAAAACACGGTACAATTGTACAAACGCTGTTTAAGTGGCGGAGCCGCTTATGTTTATTAAAAATGAAAAAAGCACCTGATTTTATAATAGCAATTGATTATAACAACTGATGCTTTTATCAACAGTTACATTGTTTTGCTTTTATCAACCAACAAAACAATAAGCGCAATTGTGTTCCTGCGCCCGGCCCACCGCCCACACACCAGACGGAACAACCATGATACCTGGTAAAAGTCCTGTCAGCCAATCTTTTTTTACTTCGGTCGCATCCAGTTTCATATCCTTAGCGACCACCGCACTTTGCACCGTAATGGCCATGTCGCAAACACAAAACATTACACCATCATCCTGTAATTCGTTTATGCCGATTTGCACCTCACCTACACCTGGTATGGAAAAATCTCCTTTTGCCGGTTTCCAAAATGGATTACGCACTGAAGCAGTTTTGGTAGCTGAATCATCTATTTTAAATTTTTTGCCGAAGTTATATTTTTTCCAAACCCTGTCTTCAAATGCAAAAGGAATGGCGTTGTGTCGCAATACAACCACCACGCTACTATCCTTTGCAGGTGTTCCTGTCTTTTCATTTGTAATTAAAAATACCCTGGGCCATGCAAAAGGGAACACTTCTTGGGGGTGAGTGGCATCAAAAACAATACGGTGCTTACCGTTGATTTTATTGAACCACTCCTCCGGCGATTCAGGATCAGTAGTTGCTTTGGCCATTTCAGCTAAGGGTTCAGCATGTAAATGCAAAGGTGCCAGTGATGCCATACTTAATGCAGCCGCTCCCGCTGCAATGGTACCTATAAATCCGCGGCGGTGTGTTGTTTGTTTAAATGTATTGTCTTTCATTTTAATAAAATTTAAGATTAAATGATTTGATCATTTTAAATTACAAACTAGCATTGGCATTTGCAAGTAGTTTTAAAAAGTGTTTAAATTATTTTTTTAGGACTTCTTTAATTAACCTGCTCTAAATTAATTTAATTATAAAAATTACTGGCCCGTAAAAAAATAATTTAAAGATTTTGAAACTTCTATTCAAAACAGTAGATTTACTAAATCATGATCTTTTTACTTTTGTAAACAACGGCTGATCTTAACGTTGTTAACCTTGGAATAAACAGCAGAAAGAGATTATTCATTGCTGAATTTATAGTGATCTTACTTTTCTTTTGTTATTAAATGCTTTATCCTTCAAAATCCAAAAAGAATTAAAAGTCATTTCTTAAACTAAAAATAAAATCATGAAAAAGCTTATCACTTTCTTTTTTGTATTTGTTTTATTTTACAATTATGCAAAATCCCAGGGCTGTATAGCCGTACGTAATATTTCAGGCTTTGGGCAATACAATCTTACCGAGAATGCTTTTTCAACCTCCTCCTGGCAGTTAAATATTAATACCCGTTATTTTAAAGCCTACCACGACTATAAAGAAACGAATGATCTGAATACACCTCCTCAAAATCAAAACGTCATTAAATCGTTTTCAATGGATATTGGGATAACCCGGTTACTGAATAAAGGATGGTCACTCAATTTTAGTTTACCCATTTCTGCTAACTCCCGAACCAGCAATTCAGACCATGGCGGGCCAAATACCACAAGGTACACCACCCATACTTTTGGAGTGGGAGATATCCGCTTTACAGCCTACAAATGGTTATTGGCCCCAACTGCCACACAAAAAGGAAATATACAATTGGGATTGGGCATTAAACTACCTACCGGCGACTACAGATACCAGGACTATTACCACTGGAATGATTCGACTATTGTTTTGGGAGCTGTAAATCCTTCCATACAATTGGGTGATGGCGGAACAGGAATTATTACTGAATTGAATACCTTTTATGCTTTTAATAAAACCATCAGCCTCTATGGCAATTTTTATTATCTAATAAATCCAAGAGAACAAAATGGTGTGTTGGCTACACCCGGGGGCCGGCCGGCATCGCCGCTTTTGATAAAAAGCAGGGGGGCTCAAATAAGTGTACCTGATATATATTCAATGCGTGCAGGGGTAAACTTTAATTTAACTGACTGGGCTTTTTCGCTAGGGGTAAGAGATGAAGGGGCTCCGGTACATGATTTAATGGGAGGCAGCAATGGCACTAGAAGAGCAGGATACACGCTATCCGTTGAACCGGGCATTGTATTTAAAATGAAAAATGCCACGCTTTATACCTACGTTCCCTTTATAGTTGCCCACTCAATAAAGCAGAATGTGCCAGATAAAAATATAAGTAAAATTACCGGTGTGTATACTGTTGGCCCAGGAGGATCGGGAGATTACCAGATTTTTTTGGGAGTTCAATTTAAACTCTGATATAACATTGTTATTGTTAATAAAGCACTGGTTAATAGCCGGTGCTTTTTATTTAATTGAATATTTTTTTGCTCATTATTCTATGGGTTTTAGAAAAATGGTTATTTCTAATAGAAATATAATGAATTACTAAAGCTTTTGAAAGCCTTTACTATCAAAAATAAGTTTATATTACAAGTACATTTTAGTCTACTTGTTTTAGGTATTTTATGCATCAAAACCGCCAACTCGCCGCCATTTTATTTACCGACATTGTTGGTTATACGGCCATGATGCAACAAGATGAACAAATTGCTGTAGCAGTAAACAAACACTATGTTGCTGTGCTTAAACAAGCAACTTTAAAATATGGTGGCGAAATTCTGAATGATTATGGCGATGGCAGTCTTTGCACTTTTACAAGTGCTACCCAGGCTGTAAATTGTGCCGTGGAAATGCAGCAGGCATTACAAACAGCACCCAAAGTACCACTGCGCATTGGTTTACATATCGGGGAAATTTTTTTTGAAGAGGGTAAAGTTTTTGGAGATGGTGTAAATGTTGCATCAAGGATACAGTCACTTGGTATCGCCAACTCAATACTCTTTTCATCTGAAATAAATAGCAAACTAAAAAATCAGCAGGAATTTAAAAGCATTTCTGTAGGCCGCTTTAATTTTAAAAATGTAGATGAGCCCATGGAGGTTTTTGCGCTGGCAAATGAAGGATTGGTTGTTCCAAAGAAAGAAGAAATGAGTGGCAAGCTGAAAGAGGTGCAAAAAAAATCAACCAGCAGAAAATTGCTGGAGGCAGCCGCAATACTCATTTTATTGTTAGCATTTTTTTTAGCGTATAAAAAATTTTCATCCGCAACAGGTTTTAAGGGAGAAAAAACAATCGCCGTTTTACCTTTTGAAAATACCGGAACCGATAACAGTGAGGAATATATTTCTGACGGCATCACACAGGATATCATCAATAACCTTTCAAAAATTTCTTCCTTACAAAAAGTGATAGGTTGGTTTTCAGTGAGAAGTTTTAAGAAGACAACAAAATCTTTAAAACAAATAGCTGAGGAGTTGGATGTAGCTTCTATTCTTTCCGGCAGTATCCAAAAGCATGAAGACAAGACTCGCATTATTGCTGAACTGATTGAAGTAAGTACTAATAAACTATTATTGAGTGCCGATTTTGAATATGAGGGTAAAGATATTGTATCCATTCAGTCAAAAGTAGTTGGAGACATTATCTCTGCTTTAAAAGCTAAAATAACACCTGAAGAAAAAAAGAATCTCTCCAAACAGAATACTGAAAATGCAGAGGCTTACAAATTTTATTTAAGGGGTAGGAATTTCTGGAATGCAAGTGTTTATGACAGTGCAGAAGCCAATTACAACATAGCTATTAAACTGGAACCAGACTACGCACTGGCTTATGCCGGCCTGGCTGATTGTTATACCGTTAATTACAAAAGCCAGTCACAGTTGGAACGGGTACCCATTGCAAAATTTTATGTGGAAAAAGCGTTGTCATTAGACAGTAACCTAAGTGAAGCGCTTACCACCTTGGGGTTTATTCAACAAAGCTTTGATTATAACTGGGCCGAGGCAAAAATGAATTTGGAAAAAGCCGTATTGCTTAATCCAAATAATTCTGCAGCTCATATGTTCTATGGCTTAGTACTTATAAATTCAGGTTTGGATAAAAATAAAGCTCTGGAAGAATTTAAAAAAGCCGCAGATATTGATCCGCTTTCTTCTTATACAAATTGGAACTATTCCAGAAACTTATACTTTGCCGGTGAATACGATCTTGCTATTCAACAGTTCAATAGAATGGAATCATTTATTCCTGATTCGCGGAAATGGACGGCTGATTTTTCTCTTGGGCTCATTTATTTAAAAAAACATGAATACCAAAAAGCTAAAGAATTTTTTGACAAACTTCCGCTGAGCAATGGCACCGAAATAGATAATCCGCAGATTATGCAAAGTTATGGCTATGCAGTAATGGGCGACAAAGCAAAAGCAAAAGCATTGTTGGAAACAACCATGAAAAAATATCCAAACTTATCCCATTACAGAAATTCACAGGTATATGTTGCACTTGAAAATTTCGATGAAGCAATGAACCATTTAGAACTGGGGTATACAAACCGTGATGTCCACATGTTTTGGATAAAAGCAGACCCTGCGTTTGATCCTATCAGGAACGACCCCCGCTTTAAAGCTTTGTTGAAAAAGATGAACTTAGAGTAACCTGTTCGTTACTGAAAAATAAGTTTTATTTTTAGTTGAAATTTTAAATCAGTGCCCGCTGCGCTAAATAATGAAAGAACAAAACCGACAACTAGCTGCTATTCTATTTACCGACATTGTGGGGTATACTGCTATGATGCAGCAGGATGAACAAATTGCTGTATCTATCAACAAACGCTATATGGCTGTATTGAAACAGGCTGTTTCAGCTCATATTGGTGAAATACTGAATGATTATGGCGATGGGAGTCTTTGTAGTTTTTCCAGTGCTACAGAAGCAGTAAGGTGTGCAATAGAAATGCAGCAACAATTTCAGGCGGAACCTAAAGTTCCGTTGCGTATAGGCTTACATGTTGGGGAAATTTTTTTTGAGGATGGTAAAGTTTTTGGAGATGGCGTAAACGTAGCCTCCCGCATTCAATCGCTTGGTATTGCCAACTCAATACTTTTTTCATCCGAAATAAATAGCAAACTTAAAAACCAGCAGGAATTCAAAAATATTTCAATTGGTTGGTTTGAATTTAAAAATGTAGATGAGCCAATGGAAATTTTTGGCCTTGCCAATGATGGATTAGTAGTTCCCCGAAAAGAGGACATGAGTGGGAAACTAAAGGAAATTCAAAAAAAATCTGTTTACACAAAATGGATATTGGCCGCTTGTACTATTTTATTATTAACTGCTTTTTATTTCATTTATCAAAAATTTTCTCATGTAACCGGATTTTCAGGAAGTGATAAAACAATAGCAGTTTTGCCTTTTGAAAACACCGGAAAGGATCACAGTGAGGAATACATCAGTGATGGCATCACACAGGACATTATTAATAACCTTTCTAAAATTTCTTCCTTACAAAAAGTGATTGGCTGGTTTTCGGTGCGAAGCTTTAAAAAAACAACAAAAACCCTTCAGCAAATAGCTGATGAATTAGGAGTGGCTGCTATATTATCCGGTACTATTCAAAAAAACGAAAACAAAACCCACATTATTGCCGAACTGATTGAAGCTGGCACCAACAAACGGTTATGGGGCGATGATTTTGAATACGACAGTAAAGATGTCTTATCCATCCAATCAAAAGTAGCCAGCGAAATTGTTGAAGCACTCAGTATTAATTTAACCGCCGAAGAAAAAAAGAATATTTCAAAACAATACACCGACAATCCGGAAGCCTATAAGTATTATATCAAGGGGCGATATTTCTGGGACTTTAGAACTCCGGCAAGTTCTGATAGTGCGGAAGCAAATTATAAAAAAGCAATTTACCTGGATCCCAACTATGCTTTGGCTTATGCAGGCCTTGCTGATTTATTTATTTTTAATAACACAGGTCTAAGTCAACTGGAGGCAGTACCTTTCGGCAGAGATTACGCTAATAAAGCATTATCACTCGACAGTACACTTGTGCAAGCAATAACAACCATTGGATTTATACAGGGTATATTCGATTACGACTGGAAAAAAGCGAAACTCACATTAGAGAAAGCAATTAGACTAGACCCTAGTTATAGTTATGCCCATATTTTTTATGGAAACCTTTTACAATACACGGGAGAGGACACAAAAAAAGGAATTGAAGAAATTAAAAAGGCCAGAGATCTCGATCCTCTCTCAGCATCAATAAACTGGATACTTGGAAGAAACTATTATTTTGCGGACAACTATGATCTTGCAGTAGAACAATTCAGAAGAACAGCAACACTTAATCCAAATTATCCCCTTACCAAATCATTTCTTGCTTATACACTTCTGGCTCAAAAAAAATATACTGAAGCACTGGAACTTATTCGGCAAATTCCTAAAAGCGGAATTTCCAAAACTAACCATTATCAGACTCCTATATTGAGCTACGCCTATGCAGTTTCCGGAAACACTGTAGCGGCAAAGGCCGAGTTTGACAAAATATTAGTAGATTATCCTTATACTTCACATACTTGTATTGCGATGGCAGCTATCGGTCTTAAAGATTATGACCGGGCATTAACAGAACTGGAAAAGGCTGTTGCTGAAAAAGAGCTTTACCTGTATTTCCTAAAAGTTGACCCTATATTCAAGCAGCTCCAAAACCAACCCCGGTATAAAGAATTATTAAAAAAAACGGGGTTTGAATAAGCTGGCTTTCACTAAAAGACACCTTTTATTTTTAGAGGAGATCTCTTTATGGATGCACTCATTGTTACCAATATAAGTGATTACCCAGTGGTATGAAAGTAGACAGTTTTTTACTGTAATGCATTTGAAATCTTAACCACAAATATTCCTGATGATGAAATATCTCCTGGCTTAATAGCAGATAAATCTAGCATCACATTATTGCCTTGTTGTTTGCAACCAATATTTGTTGACGCACCCAATAAACTTGCCTTTGCCGAAACTGGTAATTTAATATCTTTTAACAACAACTTCGATCTGTATGAGGGAATAATACAAAAAAGATCTTTATTTTTTTTTGTAAAGAAACACTCAATGCTGGCAGTGTCTTTTTTGGCAACCACCATCTTTGCAACACTATAGTCTGCCATAAAACTGGCATCTTTTTTACCAGGCCGCAGTCCATCGCTCCATTGATAAGATTGTTTCCAGGCATTGGTTTCGTAGATAGCTTCGCCATTAATTTTTAACCAGTCGCCCATATCAGTTAGCCGCTGTTGCATAATCACAGGAATTCGTCCATCAGCAGTTGGCCCAATATCAAGCAATAAATTACCCCCTCTTGAAACAATATCTGCCAGCATCAAAATAAGGTCGTGGCTTGTTTTATAGTCATCCAGTTGTTCATTGCGGTTGTACCCATACGAAAGGCCGATGCCCTGGCTTTCTTCCCAAATAACATTGGCATCCATACCACTTCCATACTCAGAGGTAGTGTATGTGCTGCCGGTATTTTTACCTCTTGTATTTCCACCCCACCGATCGTTTACCACTACATCTTTTGCAACTGGCGATTCATTAAATAGCCAGGATAGTAATTTAGTACTTTGCCATGCTGTATCTGACTGCTCCCATTCTCCATCAGAAAAAATAATAGAAGGCTTGTACTTTGTTACCAAATCTTTAAACTGTGGAAAAAGATGTTGTTCAACAAATTGCTTTTTATCTTTTAGCCAAAGCGGATTAAACCATTCGTAGAGCGAATAGTAATAGCCCATTTTTAACCCTTTATCACGAACAGCATTGGTAAGGTCCCCCAGCAAATCCCGTTTAGGTGTTCCGGTTACTGCATTCCATGGCCTTCCCCAATCACGATCGGCATCTGCACTGTTCCATAAACAATATCCTTCATGGTGTTTCGAGGTTAGTACCACATATTTGGCACCCGACCTTTTAAAAATATCTGCCCATTGAGTGG
>JAYWAU010000361.1:0-3879 GCA_043782265.1 Ferruginibacter sp.
AGAAATTAATATTCCGGGAGGATACACACCCGAGAGTATTCCTGCAAATATTTCTCTGGAAACAAAATTTGGAACATATAATAGCAATGTAAAAGTCACACTTAATAAAATTCTTTTTGTAAGAAATTCTCAACGTAATAGTGGTAGTTTTCCAGCTTCCGATGCAGTGCCTTTGGCTGAATTTTTCTCAAAGATTTATTCTGCCGACAGAGCCAAAATTGTATTTATAAAACAAGAAAGTAAATAGCGTTTTACAACATAAAGTTTTATTTCCCCCTATATTCAAAGATAATTATAGCATTAATTGGCTATTGCAGTTGTTTGCTGGTGATTTACTCAGGGTTGTTTATCTTTGCCGCTCACCTTATTTTTCCGGCAAATGGCATTAATAAAAAGTATATCTGGTATAAGAGGCACAATTGGTGGCAAAACAAATGATAACCTTACTCCATTAGATGTTGTGAAATTTACTGCTGCCTATGGCACCTTGTTAATGAAGGAAAGCACCAACAGGAAAATAGTACTGGGACGTGATGGACGTATTAGCGGAGCCATGGTAAAAAACCTGGTGATCAGTACTTTAAATGCATTGGGTTTTGATGTTGTTGATTTGGATTACAGCACTACTCCAACAGTAGAGATGGCAGTAGTTTTTGAAAATGCAGCTGGTGGAATTATATTAACCGCAAGCCATAATCCCAAAGAGTGGAATGCACTTAAATTATTAAACAGTAAGGGCGAATTTATCAATGCTGCTGAAGGAATGAAAGTGTTGGAAATTGCTGCTTCTGAGGATTTTTCTTTTGTAGCAGTTGATAAACTTGGCAATACAACAACAGATGATTCTTTATTACAAAAGCATATTGATGCAGTTGTAAATTACGAATTGGTAGATGCTGCAGCTATAAAAAAAGCGAAGTTTAAAATAGTATTGGATGCCGTAAACAGCACTGGTGCTATTGCAGTGCCGGCTTTATTAAAAGCGTTGGGGGTTAAAGATGTAGTTGTGTTGAATGGAGAAGTAAATGGAAAGTTTGCACACAATCCAGAACCTTTGCCTGAGCATCTGACTGAATTAAGTAATGAGGTTGTAAAACAAAATGCAAGTTTGGGAATAGCAGTAGATCCCGATGTAGATCGTTTGTGTTTTGTTTGTGAAGATGGAAGTATGTTTGGCGAAGAATATACACTGGTAGCCGTAGCAGATTATGTGCTAAGCAGAAAAAAGGGCAATACTGTTTCCAATATGTCTTCAACAAGAGCATTGAAAGATGTTACGTTAAAATACGGTGGTGAATATTTTCCAAGTGCCGTAGGAGAAGTGAATGTAGTTAATAAAATGAAAGCGGTAAATGCAGTGATTGGTGGCGAAGGTAATGGGGGGATTATTGTACCTGATTTGCATTATGGCAGAGATGCATTAATTGGCATTGCATTGTTTTTAACCCACCTGGCAAATAGTGGAAAAAGTATTAAACAGTTACGCAATACTTACCCTGGTTATTTTATCAGTAAAAATAAAATCACTTTACAAAAGGGCATCGATGTTAAATCTGTTTTTGAAAAAATACAGGACAAATACAAAAATCAGCCAATCAATTCAGAAGATGGATTAAAGATTGAATTTGAAAATGATTGGGTGCATTTACGCACCAGTAATACAGAACCCATCATTCGTATTTATGCTGAAAGTAATTTTGAAACAACTGCTGATAATATCGCTAAAAGGCTAATGAAAGATATTAATGAAGTGATTTAAAGGTTCTTCTTTTATGATAAATTATCCTTTTAAGAGTGCAAATAGAAAATTCAGAGTTTGTGGTTTGGCTTAGGGCCTACAATGGAAATAAATTTTTAATAAAAATATAGTAACTAAGTTTTATGAATTTAGTGCTCACGATGTATGAAGAGAATCTACTTTGACAATGCTGCAACAACCTCCCTGGATCCGCTTGTACTGGATGCAATGATGCCTTATCTGACAGAAAAATTCGGTAACCCATCTTCTATTTATTCTTATGGCCGTGAAACTAAAATGGCGATTGAGCAGGCAAGGAAATCGGTGGCAAAAATTTTAAATGCACATCCTGCAGAAATGTTTTTCACCAGCGGGGGTACAGAAAGCAGTAACACAGCAATTAATGCAGCCGTAAGAGACCTTGGTTGTAATCATATCATCACATCAGCTATTGAACATCATGCAACATTGCATTCGGTAGAAAATTTGGATAGCCAGAATTTGGTGAAAGTTAGCTACGTTAAAGTACTACCCAACGGTCATATTGATCTGGAAGATTTGGAAAAATTACTGGCTTCAACGGAAGATAAAACGTTGGTAACCCTGTTGCATGCCAATAATGAAATTGGTAATATTCTTGATATACATGCAGTTGGAAATTTATGCAAACTATACAATGCCATTTTTCATTGCGACACGGTACAAACAGTAGGTCATTACCCTTTTGATCTTAGAAATACACCCGTACATTTTATTACAGGAGCCGCACACAAATTTCATGGTCCTAAAGGGGTTGGAATTTTATATATTAACGAAAATGTGCGCATTAAGCCCTACATATTAGGAGGAGGCCAGGAGCGAAATATGCGTGCCGGAACAGAAAATTTATATGGAATTGTTGGATTTGCCAAAGCATTGGAAAAAGCAACTGAAGCTTTTGAGGAAGATAGCGCCTATATAGGTTCATTAAAAATGTATATGCATGATGCACTGAAAAAGCATATTCCTTCTGTAGGTTTTAACGGGGATGTTTTTGGAAAAAGCTTATATACTTTACTAAGTGTAAGTTTCCTTAAATCTGAAAAGTCGGAAATGTTGCTATTTAATCTAGATATACATAATATTTGTGCAAGTGGAGGCAGCGCCTGCACTAGTGGGGCCGATCAGGGTAGCCATGTAATAAGAGCAATAAATATCAATCCCAATCAAATAACAGTTCGTTTTAGTTTTTGTAAGCACAATACAACTGAAGAAATAGATGTTGTGGTAGCACTGCTGCAAGAGATAATGTAAACTATTACTGACGCCTTTGTGTTAATTTATTTTTAACAGGCAACTCTTTTAATTATTTGCCGTTTTACTTTTTAGGCGGTTACATTTTTTAAGTAAGAATGTACTAAAATTATAAAAGCTGATATGGAAACTCGAATAAAGATATTATTTTATTTGCTTATTTTGGTAGCCTTTGTGTCTTCCTGCCAAAAAAATGATGGTACAGGAGCAGGTAATATTGTACCGCCTGATTTTAAATTAAGTTACGGCGATTCGATTTTTTTTCTTCATAATCAGGCTACGGATTATATTATAACTCCGACACAATCAGTTGCCGGCACATATGATGGTTTTCCGGAAGGAATAGAAATTGATACAAAAACCGGGGCAATTAATGTTTCAAAATGCGAGACAGGCCTTCGTTATCGGATAACTTTTAAGCCTGATGGGGCTACTGATTCTTTTAGCACTGTTATACTTATTTCAGGTATCAATTTTCTGGATGGGTTTTATAAATTAACAACATCTGATTCTATTCTGGCACCCATCTACAATGCTAAAAATTCCAATCCCATTCCCGGTACAAATAATGGAAGCGTTTTTGATGAAGGTTCAAATTGCAATGGTGCAGGATGTAAAGTAGATGTATCAAATGGAACTATCAATCTTGCAGAAACAGTTCGTAATGGAGTTTTTGGTACCACACCTTCCAATAATGACCGGCATGAATTTCAAATGAATTACCGTATCAATGATAAAAGTGATAAAGCACTAAATACCTTAAAAGTTAAATTATATTATTTCGATTCTATAAATGATGTTACTCAGGAAGTATATGATATCATTACATCTCGTGAAGGCACAGTATT
>JAYWAU010000362.1:0-3878 GCA_043782265.1 Ferruginibacter sp.
GGACTCCAAACAAAATTGCCGGTGTTATTTGTTTTAAGTTGCAACGTATCAATAAAGCAAATCAGCGTATCGTGGGGAATTAAATTAATGTTGGGGCTGTTAGCTATTTTGATAAAATTGCTGACGGTATCTATACAACCAAATGTGCTGCCAACAACCAATTGCACTTTATATGTTCCAGTATCGGCATAGGTATATGTCGGATTTTTAAGGAGACTGGTATCAGCTGTTACTGTGAGATTACCAAAATCCCAGTGCCATCCTGTTGGTACTCCAAATTTTGCTTTGGTTGTATCAACGAATTGTACAGGAGATCCTTTACACAAGGGAGCATTGGCAATAAAACCAGGAAAGAAGCCAGGATATACTTTTACAGTAAGTGTCGTTGCATCAGCACAAAGGCCAGCGAGCGAAACTCTTAATTTTAATATGTACACACCGGTATCTGTGTAGGTATGAATTGGAGTGGGTGAATTGGAAGTATTTAAAGGCCCCGAAACAGGATCTCCGAAATCCCAGAAATAATCTATCCCCGAAGGATTGATGGCATCATTTTTAAATGAAACATTAAAGCCGTCACAGGTAGTTGGGATAGGATTTAATAAGGCTCTTGTAGCAGAACAATCCTTAACTTTTATGTGTAATTCTTTCCTTGTTTCTCCAATTCTTACACCTTTTCTGTATTCAGTTACGCAAACGGTTACAGCATATTCTCCTGTGTTATAAATTGGAGGTGCATTGCCACTAATTACACCGGTTTTTGGATTAATGGTCACACTCTTCCCCAAAGGAATTGAACCATCATATAGTGAAAAATAAGGAACGGATGTATAAGGTGGGGGAGCGGCAATTGATGGTGCCGGGTTAGCTGGCGAGCCGCCACTAAAAGATGTGCAAAAAGAATAACTAAGTGAATCGCCATCTACATCAGTGGCAGTAAATGGGTAAACAAAAAAACTGTTCTCGCATATGACAGCTGTATCATTTATAGGAAATGTGGGACTATTATTTTTATTGGCATCTGGCACTAAAGACGAGATGCCAGGAATTTGAATGGTATATGTATTACCAATATTACCTGAACTAACAATATTGTCCATATTCTCAATACGACAACAACGCTGGTAACTTATGGTATAACCATTTGTTGAAGGTGGTAGCTCATAGCTTTCCAATACATAGGTTACTATCTTATAGTAGCATTCTGCCTGGTTGCCTGTAATACAAGGATCATCAAATAGTTTTTCTAATTTGTATTCATCCGTTTTTTGTACAATAACGTTTGCATGCTCAGAGAACGATACACTATTGAATATTGTAAATGGCACCTCAAGGTCTACTTGCCCACCCGCTACGTTAGGTATTGCATCTATTGCATAACAATCTACGTAGATAGTAAGGGATATTTTATATCTTAAATAGGTAGGATTACTTATGCCCGGACCTAAATACTGATAAGTAAAAAAACCACCTTTTATATGACGACTGAACACTGAGAAACAGCAGAGGAATAGAAATATCGTAAGCAAAATTTTTCTCATTGTGAAGGCCGCACATTAGTGTTGAAATGAAGCATAAATATAGTAAAAAACGTCTTGTAAGGAGATTAGGCTACCTGTTAAAGTTTATTAACTAAAAAATCAAGAAGGATATTGTTCGCTTTATCTTTTTCTTCGCACATTCCCATGTGAGCCGACTGATCTAAAATAGTTACATATGATTTTGAAGGCAGGTAACATTGTTGCAGACTGCTTTGTAAAGGAATTGCTATATCATGTTCGCCTATTATAAATAGTATTGGTTTATTAAAATTTTGTAAAACGGCTGTTCTGTCGGGTCGGCCAATCATAACTTTGTAATATTGAATTAAAGCAACAGTAGTAAATTTTTTTTGTTTGCTAAGAAGCGACGTTATTATCTCTGTATGATTTTTGGCAAATTGTTCTGTGAACAAAGCTGGTGTTGTCAATTTAAAAAATGTATCAGCACCTTTGTTTTCAATAAATTCAATTGCTTTGCGTCTTGTTTCTTTTTTCTCTTCACTATCTGCAAACGCAGTGGAATGAAATAAGCCAAAACTGTTGAGGTATTGTGGATACTTTTCTGCGAGTGCTAATGTAATGTATCCCCCCATGCTATGACCAATAACTGCGAAGCTGCTTGTAGTATAAAGTGGGGTCTTTTGAACTTCAGCATCGAGGATTAGTTTTATTACCTCAGCATAAGTTTCAATATTGGCATTCTCCAAAAATTCAGATTGCCCACTGCCGGGAATGTCAGGAATAATTACTGTAAAATCATTTTTAAAAAATCAATCTGTGATTGCCACACTGTACCATCTTCACCAAAGCCATGGATTAATACTACTGGTTTTCCGATGCCCGTAACCCGATAAATGACGGTTGAATTATTATAAGAGATTGAATAAGTTTCCATAGTGATATTTAGAATGCCTGGTATCGGCGCATGCTTCTGTAAAGAAGTAAAAATACAATTGGTAACAAAGCGTTGTTCATTTGTTGAGGTAAAAAAAACCAGCTTATTAAAACTATTATCATCCCGGTAATGGTTACCGCCCAATATTTTTTGACCCAATCTTTTTTACTATTTATAAAAAAAGCGATCACTACATGTATTGGCCATGCCCATACTAAATTGAAATTATTTTTAACCATGGAATGATCGGTGCAGGTCCACATAAATACAAATAATATGCCCAATACACCCGATAAAAAAAATAACAAGCCATCAAAACCATAAAGAAAAGCGATTGCTTTTTTGTTAGTAGATAAACTTATTATTATAATTGCTATAAGTAGGATTGAAAAGACAATCATTGGCGTAAAGAAAGACTCCTTATTATCAGTTGCAACAATTGGATAGAGATTAGTAGTACTTAAAACCAATTTATTATTTTGATTACTGCTATCTAAAGCTTTCATTAAATTATCAGGTAAAAATTGCGTTTGACTTGTAGTCATTACAGCGTCTGTCGGAGCTCCTAATAAAAGATCAATACCCAGCTTACTCCAGTATTTTCCACCCTTGTCAAGGTACTCGTGTATGGCCTGCCGAAATCGGGTGCCTTTAGGCATTACCGGTTTAAATGGAGGGTAATTGGTTTTATATTTTACAATAATATCTCTTAGTCTTGTGGTGCAATTGTCAAGAAAAAAATCATACTTATAAAATTTGTTTTCTTCTTTTACATTGTTGTATAAAAATAATTTTAATGCTATTTTTTCGGAGGCTGTTAAATTTAAAATCTGTTCTGTCATTCCCCTGTTGGTAGATTGATATTCGTCTTTGAAAGAGTCAAAATCTGCCGTGGATACAAAGTATAATAATTTACCCCGAATAAATTTTATATAAAAACCAGGGTCATCAAAATTAAAAGTGCCATAATTAAAAACAATATCTGAACGGCTGCTGGTATCTGTTATCCTGATTGCGCTATGGCCAAAAGTGGAATACAGTTCATCGCCGGGTGTGCAGGTAAGTAATGAAATCCTTATATGAGAAGAGTCCTGGGCGAAAGTACTTGTGCTATAATTGCAAAAAATGATCAGAAAAAAAGTGGGAAATAAGATTTTATTGAATGCTTCTTTTTTTAATTTGGAAATAGTAAATGCAGTTAATCCAATTTTACAAAGCATTTTTTTCATAATTAATTTTTGTACTTGTAATACGAATGTACAGGAATATTTTTTTGACTTAAAAGTAAAGCTGCACAAACTTGTGCAGCTTTAACGTTTGTTTTTAAACAGTATTTTCAAAATTAAAAGCGCAACACAAAGCGATATAGTATAAGTGTGCAACGCAACAATTTATCATATAGCTTCTAAGCCCGGACAAAATAAAACAAACTCAATTCTTGT
>JAYWAU010000363.1:0-3872 GCA_043782265.1 Ferruginibacter sp.
GTCTCGTCCTGAAATCGATAGACTTCGCTTGCTACGTTGAATAACTATGACAACTTTCTTAACTTCATCAGTAGCTTCAGAAATAAGCCTGGAACTTAAATGGTACTTTTAAAGTCCCTCCTGAAATTTGGGCTGGAATGTATAATGCCTTTTTTTATTTGTGAAGGCAATTGATGAATTAACAGGTGATCTCTTATTTTAGAGAATCCCGAACAGAAAAATCTTATTATCAAAATACATTCCCTGAAGTTTTTTCTTAAAACAAATTATTTATGAAAAAGCAAGAGTTATCACTTCAGGTTATCAATGAACATGCAGCAGGTATCGACATTGGATCTCGTTTTCACATGGTTGCTATTGATCAGCTAAAGGAAAACGTCAGGTAATTTGGCGTTTACACCAAAGATCATGAGCAGCTTATTGGCTATCTACGTAATGCTGGCGTTACTTCGATTGCGATGGAAAGCACTGGTAATTATTGGCAGACACTTTTTAGCGCACTACAGGAAGCAGGATTTGAAGTACTGCTGGTGAATGGTAGCCAGACCAAAAACGTAAAAGGGCGTAAAACGGATGTTATAGATTGTATGTGGATACAAAAATTGCATTCGCTTGGCTTATTATCAGGAAGCTTTCTTCTTAGCAATGCCATTCAGGAACTTAGAACCTATTATCGTCATCGCATGCATCTCATTGAGCAAGCTTCCATGTATGTTCATAAAATGCAAAAATCATTGCGGTTAATGAATATCCGGCTAGACATTGTCATTAGAGATGTAGTTGGCAAATCTGGATTAAACATTGTTGAAGCAATTTTAGCAGGCAATCGGGATCCTAAACATTTATCCACTCTTGTTGACATAAGAGTAAAAAAATCGCAACAGGAAATTGCTGATTCGCTGCAAGGATCGTGGCAGGAAGAATTATTGTTTGAATTAAGAACATCTTTGGATTTTTATAAAGTATATGAAAAAGCTTTGTTGGAATGCGATAAACAAATTGAGAATAAGTTAGTAAACTACATACCACAAAATACTCTTGATCCGCAGGAAGAAAAGATGCTAAAAGAAAGTAGCAAAAAAAACAGAAAACATGCTCCGGCATTAAATGTTTCCCGATTTGCTTACCAATACTTTCACACAGATCTTTTTGCTATTTCCGGTATCAGCCATACGACCGTTCTTTGTCTGATGACAAACATGGGGCATGATTTGCATAAATTTTCATCGGCAAAAAGTTTTGCTGCCTGGCTTAGATTAGTACCAAACAATAAAATTAGTGGAGGACATATAATTAGTAACAAAACGCCCTCGGGGAAAAATTTAATCGCAACAGCATTAAGGCAGGCAGCTAATTCTATCGGCAACCAGAAAGATCATGAGCTCACACCATTCTTTAAAAGAATTGCATTTAGAAAAGGGAGAATAGCAGCCATAACTGCAACTGCACGTAAACTTGCTGTTATCATTTGGAACATGATAACCAAAGTTGAGCCATACAAAAAGAGTATGGCAGTAAATAGTGATAAAAACAAATCTACTCAATTAAAGAATATTGAAAAACGTATTGGACTATTACAATTGACACAGGATGAGCTTAATAGATTATTTTCACGAACATTATTATTAACCGAATAAAAGAGGGTTGTACAGAAATAGGTTGACGTCCAAACCAGCAAAAATGGATATTAGACAACCGACCCTGTTTCCTTTTTCATTGCCATTGATTGTTTTTGATGATAAGGCGCAGGCTGCTTTTGATGTACTGCTAAGAATACCATACTGCCTTGTTCTTACAAAGCCTTTTGGCAAAATATGCGGGGCAAATGGAGGATAAATTGCAAATGCATCCAGCGTTCTTTCTTTTGTATCCGACTGCACACCATTCTTTCATACCGCTTTTTTTGGATCGAGGTATTGTCTGGATTAAGAGCAATACTTCGACCGCAACAGTGACGGATAGTGTAACATCTTTTTAAAGCTTCACACAATTACAAAATAATTGCTCCATATTATTATTTTAGTTTTTCAAACAAAAATAATGGAAACCAGATACCATATTAAAAACGGGGCGAAACCGAAAAGCCATATGAGCAGGAAATAAAAAAAGTACAATGTTTAAAAAATTTTCCATGGCAGACAAATTACTGTTTGGCACTGCCTTAGTCTTTCTTATTTTTTCAGAAAGTTTATGGTTTAGCGGAGATCAGCAACATGCAATATTTGTTGGCCTTTGGATTCCAACAATTTTATGCTTCGGAATATATTTAAAACTATTAAAACATAGCAAAAATGACTGAATTAATGCCATATATATCAGGCCTTGTAACTTTATTGTTTGGCGCAGGATTTTTTCTTGCTCTTAAAGAACAATCAAAAATTAAACAATTATTTCAGAAGCAAAGTACAAATAGCAGGGAAGATAATCAACAAATTTTTATACTATTGGCTGCATTAACGGCAGATAGTCTATTTCACGCTCAAACCAAGTCACTCATTTTCATACATGCTCAGCCTGTTCTCCAGCGTTATAATTTGGCGCTGCATATCCTGCATGCGCTGCAATAAATAAGTAATGGTTTCAATACCTTCCAGGTTAATATCTAACTCGTGGTACAAACGCACCAGCCTTTCTAATTGCGGCAATTCACTTTCTTCCACAAACAGTTTTTCCTCTACAACTGTTACTTCTATTAAGCCTGATTGCTGCAAAGAATAAATAAAAGCTGGCTCAATATGGTGGTAAATACAAAATTCACTGGCTGCAATCAAATGAGTGGTTGGCATACAAATAATTTTATTAAAGCTGAGATAATTCAGTGAATAAAGCCTTTTGTTTTTCAGTTAAATTGGTGGGCAATTTAACATCATAGGTAACATATAAATCGCCAAACTCGCCTTCCTTTTTATATACCGGAAAACCTTTTCCTTTCAACCTTATCTTGGTACCAAACTGTGTTTCGGGATTCACTTTTAATTTTACTTTTCCTTTCAGTGTATCAATAGTCGTTTCGCCTCCCAACATAGCAGTGTACAAATCAATGATGGCATGGGTATACAAATCGTTGCCCATTCTTTTAAAACCCGGATGCGTACCTATTACAAAAGTTATAAACAGGTCGCCTGAGGGGCCACCGCTTACACCCGGTGCACCATGACCTTTTAATTTTATGACCTGGCCATTTTCTACACCGGCGGGAATGGTGATGCGGATATTTTTTCCGTTTACAGTCAGGGTTTGCTGATGCGTTTCCATTGCATCTGTTAAGCCCAGTTGCAGTTCGGCATTGTAATCCTGCCCCCTGAATTTTGTTTGCCTGCTACGGCCTGATCCTCCAAACATAGATTCAAAAAAACTTGAAAAATCTCCTTCTCCGCCACCGCTAAATTGTTGGCCTTCGGAAGAAAATGGTGACTGCCGTTGCGACCGGCGTTGTTGTTCAAACTGGTCCGCATGTTGCCAGTCTTTGCCATATTGATCGTATTTTTTGCGCTTTTGAGAATCACTCAATACTTCGTTGGCTTCGTTTATTTGCTGAAATTTTTTGTTGGCTTCCTTATCATTTGGATTCAGATCAGGATGTAATTTTCTCGCTAATTTTCGATAGGCTTTTTTAATATCGTCTTCCGTTGCTTTTTTATCAACGCCCAGTATATTATAGTAATCCACAAATTCCATAACAATGATTTTTATACTTTCTATACAAAGGTACTACGCATTATTTTTTTTGTACTTTTTTTATGGCTGAATTGATTCGATTGATAAAAGATAGTTGAAACAGAAGGCGAAGGATGCCCGTTGGTATGCCGTAAAAGAGGACGACGCAGGGTGTAGCCATGAAAATTTTGGCTGGGACAAAAATTGCTTCCTGA
>JAYWAU010000364.1:0-3869 GCA_043782265.1 Ferruginibacter sp.
ACACCCCAAAACTTAACCACTATTGATGAAGAAGGTGATTTCCTGATCAAAACAAAAAAGAAAGGTACCTTATACGGCCTGCATTATGCCCATCATCCGTTTGATGTGGTGGGTTGGGACGGATGTTGTTATCCCTACGCTTTTAGTATCCACGATTTTGAACCGATCACGGGCCGTGTACACCAGCCGCCACCCGTTCACCAGACTTTTGAAGCGCATAATTTTGTGGTCTGCAGCTTCTGCCCGCGTTTATATGATTATCATCCCAATGCCATTCCTGCTCCTTATAACCATAGCAATATCGACAGTGATGAAGTACTGTATTATGTAGCCGGCGATTTTATGAGCCGCAAAAATGTAACCCGCGGAATGATTACCCTTCACCCCGCAGGTATTCCGCATGGGCCACACCCCGGTGCTGTTGAAAAAAGCATCGGTAAAAAAGAAACCGCGGAACTGGCGGTGATGGTTGATACTTTTCACCCGCTGCAGTTAACTGAAGAAGCCCTTGAAATTGAGAACCCGGGCTACACAATGAGTTGGGCAGAGTAGGCCGGGTTCATGGTTAATAGGTTATGGTTCATAGTTTTTTTTGGGTGATAGCTATTTTCATATGTATGAACTATTTGCCATGAACCATGAACTATAACCAATGAACTTTTTTTGTTCCCAAAAAAATCCTAACTTATCACTCTAAAAAACATTGCCATATGATTAAATTTAACGACATCAAGATCGGCGACTATCTGCTTGCAGAATACGAAGGGAAAATGTGGGAAGGGGAAGTTGTCAATTTAAACGGAGACGAAAAACAGGTTTGCGTAGCAACCGATGTACAGGAATTCTGGTTTGAAACAGATCATCTTTTTCCTATTGAACTGACAGAAGATGCTTTGTTAAAACTCAATTTTCAAAAACATGCCAATGATGACGGTTCGGTAAAATACATGAAGGGATCTTTTAGAATTGTAACACCTGTTGCCGGTGATTTTTCGCACATGGAAATGTGGTACAGGGAAGACAAACGGCATAATCCGGATGTTCATTTTATCCACCAGTTGCAAAACCAGTATATGGATATGACAAAGATTCATCTTACGGAGGAGCCGATGTAAAAAAAATCAATACATACCATTCGTCATACTAAAGTCCCGCATGTTGCGGGATTTTTTTACATTTATAAAATCTGAAAATTATATTTGGCTTTCCGCCAGTTCACTTTTTAAATACCCGGTTACGAATGAAAAAATTATTGGTATCAGTAGCTGTTCTTGTTTCGCTTACAGGAATGGCACAGACCGAACAAGCTTTTCAAATCAAAGGAACATTTGCCAAACTGGCGTTTCCTGTTCAGAAAATTTATATTTCTTATCGAAGCGGAGATAAAAATGTGACCGATAGTACTGTTCCGGCAGGGTCCTCCTATTCTTTCTCAGGAAAAATCAGCGAGCCTGCTTTGTCTTATATCAGGGTAAAATTTCAACCGGCGGAAGATGGCAGCCCCAGAAAAATGGAAAGAAGCCGCGATTTCGCTACGGTTTTTCTTTCACAAGGAAATATGGAAGTAAATGCGGTCGATTCATTCAGCAACTTTACCGTAAAAGGTTCCAAAGAGCATGAAGCTTACTTAAAACTAACGGCAATGTTGAAACCCATTAATGACAAATTGAGTTTGGCAAGTGCCGCCTATTCAAAAGCCAACAGGGAAAAAGATGAGCCTGCCAAAAAAGCCGCTGATGCACTGATTGATTCTTTAGATAAGATTCAAAAAGCAGTCAATGGCGAGTACGCAAAAAAAAATCCCCAGTCTCCTATCTATTATTATGCTTTGTCACAAGCCGCAGGATGGGATATCAATGTGGCAGAAGTAGATCCCCTGTTTAAAAAATTACCTGCGACACAAAAGAATTACGCTTCTATGAAAGCATTGGGTGAAAATATTGAGATTGCAAGGAAAACAGCTGTTGGTGCCATGGCAATGGATTTTACACAGAATGATACTTTGGGAAAACCGGTTTCTCTCGCTTCATTACGCGGTAAATATTTATTGGTTGATTTCTGGGCCAGTTGGTGCGGGCCATGCAGAATGGAAAACCCGAATGTGGTGAAAGCCTACCTGGCTTATAAAGACAAAGGTTTCCATATCATTGGCGTAAGCCTCGACCGCCCGGATGCAAAAGACAAATGGATAGAAGCGATCCATAAAGACAACCTTACCTGGACACAGGTATCGGACCTGAAATTCTGGCAAAATGAAGTAGCCAAACAATACGGTATCCAGGCCATCCCCCAAAACCTGCTGCTCGATCCAACCGGAAAGATCATAGCAAAAAATCTGAACGGTGAACAATTGCAGCAAAAATTGTCTGAAATATTGAAACCATAATATACAAAACCTCTGTTTTTTTAAAGACGCCGGATTACTGGCGTCTTTTTTGTTATAACTAATCCGTTATCTCAGTATTTAAGTAACTTCAATCAATTCATTGACAGTATGAAGCGGACTCTCTTTTTTGCCTTTTTACTTTTTACTTTTGAATTTTCAAATGCGCAGCAGTTTGGCGGTAACCCCTCCTCTGTAAAATGGAAGCAGATCAATACCGATACGGTCCGTATTATTTTTCCACGGGGACTTGAAAAAAAAGCACAACGGGTAACTGCCATCATTCACACTTTACAAAAAGAACAATCACAAACTATTGGCGATGCTATTCGTAAAGTGAATATCGTTTTGCAAAACCAAACCCTTTTGTCAAATGGCTATGTTGCATTGGCACCTTACCGAAGTGAGTTTTACACAACGCCGCCGCAAAATGCATTTGCATTGGGTGCTGTTGACTGGACAGATAATTTATCTGTGCATGAATTTCGCCACGTACAGCAATACAGCAATTTCAATAAAGGTTTATCCAAGCTGGCCACTTTTATTTTGGGTGAGCAGGGGCAGGCATTGGCCAATGCCATGTCTGTGCCCGATTGGTTTTTTGAAGGCGATGCTGTTTTCAATGAAACCAAATTAACCCGGCAGGGCAGGGGGCAATTGCCTTTGTTTCTGGCAGCCTATCAATCACTCAGCCTCGCAAACCGTTCTTACAGTTACATGAAAATGCGCAATGGTTCTTTACGGGATTATGTGCCCGATCATTATGCACTGGGTTATTTACTGGTGGCTTATGGAAGAAAAAAATATGGACCCGATATCTGGCGGAAAATTACAGCCGATGCTGCTGCATTCAAACCATTATTCTATCCTTTCCAGGGGGCAGTAAAAAAATACACCGGTATATCCTACAACCGGTTTGTAGGTGATGTGATGAAACATTTTCAAGATCAATGGCAGATCTCAGCAAAAGATATCCTGTGGAAATCTTCTGAAAAAATTGAATGGCTTACAGACAGCATCAAACATGATGTAGTCAACTACCAATACCCTTACCCTACAGAAGACGGGTCATGGGTTGTTGTAAAAACCAGTTACAGTCATATACCCGCATTCTATACAATCCATCCGGATAGATCAGAAGAAAAAATTGCTGTGAAAGATATTTCAACGGGTAATTATTTTTCTTACAATAATGGTAAAATTATTTATGCCGCTTTGCAACCCGATGCAAGATGGGGTAACCGTAATAATCATGCTGTTAAAGTTTTGGATATAAAATCCGGAGAAGCAATAACGCTGTTTTTCCATACACAATATTTTTCCCCGGATATTTCGCATGATGGGAAAACTTTTTTGGCAGTTGACCTTGATCTATTAGGAAATACAAAAATCGTTTCGTTGAATACCAATGCAATGATTACAGATTCTTTTTCTAAAAAGGATATTGTTTTTTCGCATCCTAAATTTTCTGCCAACGACCAGTCAT
>JAYWAU010000365.1:0-3868 GCA_043782265.1 Ferruginibacter sp.
CAACATTACATCATCTGTATAGCAGGAAAGACAAAAGACTTTTAACGAAAGATGAAATGAATGATGAAGTATTTCATTCAGCTTCCAAAATAAGAAACTCCGCTGCCTTTGGTGAAATAATAATTCTTATAGTTTACTTACCAATACTTGCTTTGATAGGCATTGAAGGAAAAATGTTTCGTCCAATGGCTGAAACAGTTGTTTTTGCTATCCTTGGCGCATTCCTTTTTTCTCTTACTTATGTACCAATGATCAGTGCCTTGTTTTTAAGCAAAAAAACATTACACAAGAGAAATATATCCGACCGTATCATTGATGCCCTTAAAAAAGTTTATTTACCAATTCTCAATGGAGCTTTTAAGGTTAAGAAACTGGTAGTAGCTATATCAGTTGCTATCATGGTTATTACTTATTTTGTTTTTAAAGGCATGGGTGGAGAATTTATTCCAACACTTGAAGAGGGGGATTTTGCTGTAGAAGTCCGATTGGCTCAAGGAACATCTTTATCACAATCAATAGATTTATACAGTAAGGCAGAAAAGATACTAAGGCAGCGAATACCGGAGATAAAACAGGCAATCACCCGTATTGGTACAGCCGAAATACCAACTGACCCAATGCCTATTGAGGGCGGCGATATGATGCTGGCTATGAAACCTAAAGATCAATGGACAACGGCCAAAACCCAGGCTGAGATGATAGAAAAAATAGAAGAAGCTATAGCTGTAATACCCGGTTTAGCAGGAGAGGTTTCTCAGCCCATGCAAATGCGGTTTAATGAATTAATATCGGGTGTGAAACAAGATGTAGCCATTAAAATATTTGGGGATGATATTGATGAATTAGTAAAACAGTCTGTTAAAATAGCATCAATAATAAGTAAGGTTGACGGAGTTACAGAACCTTATGTAGAGAAGGTAAGTGGATTGCCGCAAGTGCTTGTTGAGTATAACCGTGACAAGATTGCTCAATACGGATTGACTATCTCTGATGTAAATATGATATTGAAAACTGCGTATGCTGGAAATGTGGCAGGTGTAGTATTTGAAGGTGAGAAACGATTTGATATGGTTGTACGTCTTCAGAAAGAATTGAGACATAATATGACTGATATAGAAAATCTCTATGTGCCTTTACCTAACGGGAGCAAAATACCATTAAATGAAGTGGCAACGGTCACTCTTAAAAATGCACCGGCACAGGTATCAAGAGAAAATGGCAAGAGAAGAATATTTGTAGGATTTAATGTCAGAGGCAGGGATGTAGAAAGTGTAGTAAAAGAAATACAGGGGTTACTGGCTCAAAAATTAAAACTACCAGCGGGGTATTATACTACCTATGGCGGGCAGTTTGAAAATCTACAAGCAGCAAAACAAAGATTATCTATTGCAGTACCCATCGCATTGTTATTGATTATTGTGCTGCTTTATTTCACATTCAACTCTATTAAACAAAGCCTGTTAATATTTACAGCTATTCCTTTAGCAGCTATCGGGGGTGTATTTGCATTACTAATCAGAGGAATGCCTTTTAGCATATCAGCCGGAATCGGGTTTATCGCATTATTTGGTGTAGCAGTACTTAATGGTATTGTATTGATAAGCCAGTTTAATCAACTTAAAAAAGAAGGCATTAAAGACATTTATGAACGGGTAAGGCAAGGAACCTTGGTACGATTGAGACCAGTTATTCTTACCGCTTCTGTCGCTTCTCTTGGATTTTTGCCTATGGCTCTTTCTACCTCAGCCGGTGCAGAAGTTCAAAAACCCCTGGCAACAGTTGTAATTGGTGGGTTGATCACTGCTACTTTTCTCACACTTGTCGTGCTACCTGTTCTGTATATTTTATTTTCTGGAGAAAGAAAACAACGTAAAATGAAAACAACACCAATAACAACAACCCTCTTTCTTTTTATAGTAGCAACGTTATTTGCAAATAACAGCTTTGCACAAACAAGACCCATTACTTTGCAGGATGCTGTAAATACAGCGTTGCAAAACAACCTGCAGTTAAAGTCCGCCAATATATCGGTGCAGCAACAAACTGCATTGCAACGAACGGCATTTGATGTGCCAAGGACTGAAATTACTTTACAACAGGATGCGGCAGATGGTGGCAGCCAGGGCAATAGTATTGGTATCGTGCAGCCATTTGCTTTACCTATTGTATATAAGAATCAGGCTAAACTTTTACAACAACGAACAGCGCTGGCTCAAAAGGAAAAAAACATTGCCCTGTTTACTATTACAAGACAGGTACGTTTAGCTTATATTAACTTTCAATTCAGCTATGAAAAAATAAAACTGCTTAATTCCTTAGATAGCATTTACAGGAAGTTTAAAGAACGGGCAGAGCTTCGTCAGCAAGTGGGTGAAACATCAAATTTAGAAAAGTATGCAGCTCAAAATAGATTTTATGAAATACAATTACAGATAAAGCAGGCTAAAATTGATGTACAAAGCAATGAATTGATTTTACAGCAACTGCTTAATACCAAAGAAAGATTACAGCCGGTAGATACAGTACTTGTAAAAGTTCCTTTTGATGCCTTATTTGATACTTCATTAAATAATCATCCTCAAACAGCCTTTTATCAGCAACAGGTAAATGTTGCAAATGCAGAGTTGCAATTAGAAAGAACCAAGCGATTGCCGGACTTTAATATTGGCTACTATCATCAGTTTTTAGTACCCGGTTTTAACCCTGCAAAAATTAATAAAGACTACACACCAAATACACGAATAGGTGGCTTTCAGGTGGGTGTTTCAGTTCCGCTTTTTTATGGAGCGCAACGAGCAAAAATTAATGCAGCAAAAATTAATACAAGCTTAGTGCAGGCGCAGGCGCAGGCTGCAAGTTCTGGATTGAAAACTCAATACCTGACACAATACAATGAGTATCTGAAACAAAAAGAAGGGTTGGATTATTATGAAACTATTGGATTAAAACAGGCAGATGAAATAATCAGAATCTCACAAATCAGTTACAAGCTCGGAGAGATTGGGTACATGGAATACATCCAGAATCTTACTATGGCTTTTGATACCAAACTGAAATACCTGGAAGCTCTCAATTTATACAACCAGGCCATTATTGAACTTAACTATGTAAACGGAGGAAAATAATATGAAAAGATTAATTATAAATACAATTGCTGTGTTTGCTTTCTTAATAGCAACAGTTACTTTATCGTCCTGTGGCAATGCAGGCAATAAAAAAGTTACCAAAGAAGAGAAAACTAAAACTGATACTACCAAAAAGGAAGAAGGCATTGCAGAAGTAACAACAGAGCAAATGGAAGCAGTAGGTATCGAAATGGGAGTAATTGAACAGAGGAATTTAACCAGTGTTGTTAAAGCAAGTGGCCAGCTTACAGTGCCCCCACAAAATAAAGCGGTTGTAAATGCTTTGGTTGGCGGTGTAATAAGGAGAATAAATGTAATAGAAGGTCAGCAGGTAGGAAAAGGACAGACGGTGGCAGTTATTGAAAACCCTGATTTTATCAGGCTACAGCAGGATTATCTTACATCCAGAGACAATCTTGTTTATCTGCAACAGGAGTATGAGAGGCAGCGGACATTAAAAGAAGCAGATGCAGGTATAGGCAAAGTATATCAGCAGGCATCAGCAAACCTTGCAGCGGAGAGGTCTAAACTATCAACTCTTGAAAAACAGTTACAACAAATTCATATAAGCCCATCCAGCGTAAGACGGGGAAATCTGATAACACAGGTTCCGGTGCTTGCCCCTATAAGTGGTACAGTCGGTAAAATAACATTAAGCATAGGCACATATACTGATGCTTCAAGCCCTATAATGGAAATTGTAAATAACAGTACGATCTATTGTGACTTACAGGTTTTTGAAA
>JAYWAU010000366.1:0-3867 GCA_043782265.1 Ferruginibacter sp.
TTAATAAATCTGGCAATATGGTCCTTGCAGAATATTCTTGTCTTTTCTTTACACCAACCACCATCTGGCGCAGGTGTCAAATTTAAAACTTCTCATGTAAGTCTCTCCACAAATTTTAGAAGTAATGATACCCGAATCAGGAAAGCTCACTGTTGACAATATTTCAGCTCCAGAGGAGCGCCCGCTTTGTAATAAACTAACAAGATAAACTTCTGCTCCAGCGGAGCAACCCCTTACTATAAAGCTGCTGCAAATGGGGCGTACCTACGGCACGCAAATACAAAACTGATATCTTGCTACAAAGGGTTTGCTCCTGCGGGGCTGAGACTATTGCAGCAGTTTGCCTATTTATAACCTATGTTTAGATTAATGCAATTAGCTCTTCGGATTAAGCACCTGCTGTTAGTACCATGATGCCCAATAGTATTCTTATGCGGCCCCAACTAAGTTTTAACAGCCTGCATCAACAACACAAGGTCAATACCCTGGAACCCCGACGCTGAAAAGTGTCTCCCCTATTTTACGGTTTATTCACATTTATTTTGTGGGTCACACATCTTTTTACAAAGAAGCAGGAAAGTGTTTCTTGCTATAAAATCCAATTGGTAAATACCGATGTCGAAGGCGTTCTCTTTATTTGAAAATTATTAGTGTTGGTATGTTTTATACCTTTAGTTGCGAAGCGTATGCAACTTAGGGATTTGATGTAAGTTTCTTTCTGCTTTGAGATCATACTAGTAGACCCCCGCCCATACAAAACAATTGACAGCAATAAAATTGAAAATATGACAGACGAAAATCTACAATATTCAGAAGCCCAAATGCTAATTAGAAAACCTGTTTCAGAAGTTTTTCAAGCATTTATTGACCCCGAATTGACTAAACATTTTTGGTTCACAAAAGGAAGTGACAAATTAGAAGTTGGTAAAATAATAACCTGGGAATGGGAAATGTATAATTTCTCGACTAGTGTTTTAGCCAAAGAAATATTATTGAACAAAAAAATATCTATTGAATGGTTTACTACTGAACTACCAACAACTGTTGACTTTGATTTTAAAACATTAACTGACGGGTCAACTTTCGTGACGATAAAACATTACGGCTTTGATAAAACAGGAGACGAATTATTGGAAGTAATTAAAGACTCGACAGGCGGCTTTACAATTGTACTTGCAGGTCTTAAAGCATTTTTAGAACACCATATTGATCTTAATCTTATATTAGACAAATTTCCGAAAGAAATAATGCAACACGGTAAGTAATGACAACAGTAAAAAAAATAGAACAGGCAAGAGTGGCTCCGGTGTTTCCAACTCCGGAGTTTCACGGAAGTTTTTTTACTTTGAGATCATGCGGAAAAAAATCGCCTGTACTAATTCGTTTGCGTGAGAATGTTTCTTGTAGCTCAATGATTAACTATAGAGGTACCCAAAATAAATTTATATAACTAATACACTATTATGAAAAATGCAACAATGGTTTTCCGCATACTGCTTGGATTTATCTACCTGGTTTTTGGCCTCGATTATTTCCTGCATTTTATTCCTTATCAACCCATGCATACCGGTAAGGTGGAAGCTTTTAAAGAGGGGCTAAAAGGTATCGGCTATTTTTATCCGATGATTAAATCGATACAAATAGCAGGAGGTATATCGCTATTGGTTAACCGGTATGCACCTTTTTTTGCTGTGGTACTTTTTCCAATCAGTTTAAATGTATTATTATTTCATACCATTTTAGTTCCATCGGGTTGGTTAATGGGCGTTTTTTTAATGGTGCCAAACCTGTTTTTGGGATACGCTTACCGCAAGTATTATAACCCCATGTTTATTAAAACACCTGTTTTGTAAAAGATATAAATCTTTCTGTTTTGCAGTAAATTTTAATTTTGATTGTGCAAAATAAATACGGTCATTGTTTTAGGTCCGTGTGCACCCAACACCAGCGACTGCTCTATGTCTGCTGTTTTGGATGGGCCTGCAATAAATGTTCCAAAGCTATATTGCGTGCCCGCTATCCTGTCGTATGCTTGTTGCATGGTGGCCACAATATTTTGTGCATAAATAACGGCCACCAGGTGCTGGCAAATAAAAGGCAAGACTCTTTCCTGCAGCAGGTGTTCGGTTACCCAAACCGCTCCATTTTCGGCCACCCCAAAATGAGCATTGATGATGGCTACATCCACATTATCCAATTTATGCGGATCATCACCCTGTGTATACATTTCTGCATAATCTGAAAAAGAATCTATCACAGAAAGAATTCTTACAGCATCCTGAAATTGCTGCCGCAGGATTTCAATGATAGCAGCTACATCTTTTACTTCATGCACTGCCCCGCCAATTGACTGCAATACGGTTTTGTATTTTTCAACTACATCTGTGTAAGATTGCTCAAAATATTCAACCTCCGGCAATGGTGTAAATAACGGTTGGTTATTTTTTATGGCGGATAATATTTTTTCTCTGCTGCTCATTGATACCTATACATTTTTTTTTCTGTTTTTTGCATACCACTCCCCAAAAGATTCCTTAGGTGAAGAAGGCATTTCCCTTTGTTTATACCACGCATTTAATTTATTGTTCACCATAAAAGGCAGGTGTTTAACCACCCATCTTCCCATCTTGCCTGCCATTCTATACATACCCGGATGAGACAAGGTTGCCGCCATCCCCTTCATGGCTATTTTTTTTGCTGTGGGTGCATATCCTTCCTGCACCAACACCTGCCGCCATTTGTATAACTGCTGGTGAATATCAATTTTAACCGGACAAACATTGCTACAGGAACCACACAAGGTTGATGCAAAAGGAAGATCCGCATATTGGTTCATATCCAGGTTGGGCGCCAGTATGGAGCCGATTGGTCCAGCAATGGCAGTATGATAACTATGGCCTCCACTCCTTCTGTAAACAGGACAGGTATTAAAGCAGGCTGCACAACGGATACACTTTAAGGAATTGCGAAAATCTTCCCGGCCCAGTTGACGGCTGCGGCCATTGTCAACAATTATTATGTGCAATTGTTGCCCTTGTCGTGGTTGTCTAAAATGACTGCTATAAGTAGTAATCGGTTGTCCGGTGGCGCTT
Organism: Ferruginibacter sp.; assembly: GCA_043782265.1. Lineage (GTDB taxonomy): Bacteria > Bacteroidota > Bacteroidia > Chitinophagales > Chitinophagaceae > Ferruginibacter. The sequence continues at coordinate 3,093 of JAYWAU010000366.1, forward strand.
CTTGTAAGTATGCGCAGAAACACACCCAGGTGTTTTTGCAGGGGAATAATTTTTTCTATGCCCATACAGGCGATGTGAACATCGGCAAGGTGAGCGCCCATGTCGGCATTGCCTTCATTGGTGCACACTACAAACTCTCCTGTTTCTGCAACTGCAAAGTTTACGCCTGTGATAGCAGCACGACGGGTTAAAAATTTTTCCCTTAAATGTTCCCTCGCAGCACCGGTTAAAAATTGCGGATCGGCATTGCCTTTTGGTGTGCCGAGGTATTGATGAAAGAGTTCGCCTATCTCCTCCTTCTTCCAATGAATGCAGGGCAATACAATATGGCTGGGTGCTTCATCGGCCAGTTGCACAATGCGCTCGCCCAGGTCCGTGTCCACTACATCAACGCCCACTGATTTTAAATAATCATTCAGGTGGCATTCTTCCGTAAGCATGGATTTGCTTTTTACTATCCGGTTGATTTCATTTTGCTGCAATATGGAATGTATAAGCTGGTTATGCTCTTCATCATCTGCAGCCCAATGTATGGTGATGCCATTTTGTGTGGCGTTTTTTTCAAATTGCAGTAGGTATTCGTTTAAGTTAGACAGTACATTGTTTTTTATTTGAGAAGCAGCTTCTCTCAATGCTTCCCATTCAGGCAGCACCTGCACCGCCTTATCACGCTTCTGCCGCACGAACCATAATGTTTCATCATGCCAGTCAACACGTGGTTCATCTACATTAAATGCAGCTGCCAGTGTTGCATGATCTTTGTTGTTGTTTTGCA
>JAYWAU010000367.1:0-3864 GCA_043782265.1 Ferruginibacter sp.
AAAGAAGTATACTTGTGGCACGAAGTGATACCATCTTATACTGCATTTAACCCAAGGCAATTTACAGGCAGTACAGACCTCATTGCGGCCCAGAATGAGATGAAAGCCATAAGAGCTTTACAGCCACAGGATAATAAACACAGTTATAGTTTTGTAACTACCCAGGCCAGTTCTGATGCCATACAAACTGGTAATGATCAGGATTATGGTTTTTTTATTAAAGCAGCTTCTCTTGATAAAGCATTGCCGTATGATTCTGTTTACTGGTATGTTGAGTACGTTTACAAAAATTCTCCATCAGGCATTGCGGGAGTACAGAGAGGTTGGTATATCAGCCAGGTAAATAATTCACCTATTGGTTATGATAATGCGAGCGTAACAGTTTTAAACGATGTCTTTTTTGGCACAGGTACTTCTGCCAGTTTCACTTTTACAAAATCTGACGGCAGCACAGTTGCATTAAACCTCATAAAAGGTGCTTTTACGGCTAATTCTGTTTTATATACAGATGTAATAACAAATGGCGCTACAAAAACCGGTTACCTTGTATTTAATCAGTTTTTTGGTGCCGGTTCTATTACAGAGTTAACTACAGCCTTTACTGATTTTGCTGCAAAAGGAATTAATGAACTCGTTGTTGACCTCCGGTACAATCATGGAGGCTCCACTAACACGCAGGATGCATTGGCTAACCTGATAGCACCTTCAACTGCTGATGGTAAAACCATGTACACCTATATTTTCAATGACTCCCTTACGGCTGGTAAATTTCCTTTATTAAAAAGAAGATCTGGCTTCAGCAATGTTTCATTTTTACCGGGCGATAACACGGTGAACTATAAAAAAGCCGGGACGGTAAACTCTTTAAGCAGGGTATTTTTTATTGTTAGTGGAGAAACAGCATCGGCCAGTGAACTACTGATTAACAACTTGCGGCCTTATGTAGATGTTAAATTGGTGGGGGATACTACTTATGGCAAACCAGTTGGTTTTTTCCCTATTTCCATATACAATTATGCTATTTATCCTATTTCATTCAAAACAGTTAACAGCGCAGGCAGTGCAGAATATTATGACGGATTTGCTCCTGATAAAATAACTCCGGATGGTGTAAACCGAAATTGGGGCGATGCAAACGAACCATCGCTCGCTGCTGCATTGCGATATATCAGTACGGGTTCATTCGGAAGGTTGTCGGCTACAGCGGATGAAAACAACAGGCGCCAAATGGCTGCACAGAAGCAGCATCAACCATTGAATAGTAAGCTTTATGAAAATAAATTTACCGGAATGTTTGTGCTTAAATCCCGATAAAAATTTGATATATAAAAAAGGGGCCGATAGGCCCCTTTTTTATGCTACGTCATCATTGCTTTTTCTTTTTTTTATGTGTAGTCTTTTTGTTGAGAGGCTTTGCTTTTACAGCTATTGTGGTATCAAGTTTTTCAAAATGATTGACGGAAAGTGTACTCTCCTGTATCTTCTTTCGCTGTAAGTTGTCCGTTTGCTCACTGTGATTGATGATTTCTTTTTTTACACCTGTTTGGCTGTTCTGTGCATACACAGTGGTTCCTGATAAAAATAAAAAAACAAGAACCATAACGATTGCGTTTTTTTTCATGTAGTTAAGATATGATTTTGTTGAAATGGTTTATTGTAAAATGTTAAAAGATGCTAAAATTATTTAATTACTCGTTGGGATTGAAAATTTATTTACTGGCATAATATCTATCTGGCCATTAATGATAATAGTTGTGGCAATTTATATAGGATGGAAAAGACTAAAACCTAATAAAATTCTTGCCCAAAATTTGTAAATTTGATTAATGAATAAGAAACATATTGTAGTATTATCGGGCGCCGGTGTTAGTGCTGAAAGTGGTTTAAAAACGTTCAGGGATAGTGATGGTTTATGGAATGGATATGATGTGTATGAAGTAGCTACACCCAGTGGTTTTAATAAAAATCCAAAACTCGTATTGGATTTTTATAATGACCGAAGGAGGGATGTGGCAGCCGCAAAACCAAACGCAGCGCATATAGGCCTTGCTGATTTGGAAAGAGATTTTGATGTAACTATCATCACCCAAAATATAGATGATCTTCACGAAAGGTCTGGCTCAACAAAGGTTGTTCATTTACACGGCGAAATATTTAAGATGAGAAGTGTGACTGATGTACATACCATTTATGAAATAAGAGGGGATATACAAATAGGGAATATGGCACCCGATGGCACACAGTTGCGCCCGCATATTGTATGGTTTGAGGAAGAAGTGCCTATGATGGAAAAGGCTGTCAAAATATTACAGGATGCTGATTATTTTGTGGTGATAGGTACCTCATTACAAGTTTATCCGGCAGCTTCTTTGGTTCACTATGCACCTTCATTTTTACCAAAATTTATTATTGATAAAAAAAATCTTGCAGTAAATAATTATGCCAATCTTACCATTATAGAAATGCCTGCAACAGAAGGAGTGAAAGAATTAAAAAAATATTTAACACCCTAATGCATATATTTTTCTGTAAACGCTTTTGAGTTAAGAACGGGTATTGACGAGAAATAAAAATCGTTGATATCTTCGGTAATTATAACATCACAGTTTGAACTTACCGATGCGTAATATTTAAGGCCATCTTCAAAATCGTTTGCTTTTTTATTTTGCAAAGATTGAAGTACTTCTTTTTTGCCTACATCTGTAATGGCTAATTTATCAACAAATATTTCAATCTTTTTTTTTGCCATTTGTGTACCTGATTTTTTTTCAGCAAAATAAAAAGCAATGGCCAGGCAAATAGGGGATGTGTATACTGTAAATTTTTTATTATCAGCTAAACTTACAATTCTGGCTGAATAGGAAAATAATGGATATTCTTTGTTGAGTACGGATACTAAAATATTAGCATCTAAAAATATCCTCATTGTTTTGATTTAAAATATTCGGCATTTAAATCTTTACTTTTTCGAGGCTTTGTTTGATATTCTGCTTGCCCTTCGCTAACCATGCTTACCCAATCAGCAATAGGAAAATCTTCCAAAGACTGGTAGCTTTTGCTGGTAACTTTATTTAATAAAAATTCGGTAAGCCGGGAAAGACTTATATTGTTATCTTCAGCATACCGCTTGGCTTTATTAATAACCGATTCATCGAAGCTTAGAGTGATTTTTGCATCCATAACATAAACTTCTACGATAAAGATAAAAAAGTTATACTACAAATAAAAAAAGTATTTTTTATGCATGCCTTTCTGTAAATCTAATGTCATTCAATTCTAGTTCTTTTAATAGCGGTTCATAAATTTCCCTTGTGATGGGAATATATAAACCTGTAAGTTGAATATCTCCATTTAAAATTAATTTAGCCGCAATCCCCAATGGCAGACCGACTGTTTTTGCCATAGCTGTACGCAGGCTATCTTCGCCTTTTACAATCAGGCTGCTTTCAATTTTATTTGTTTTGCCTAAAAGGCGGTATTCAATTTCATGCAGCATGACAATCATGTCTTTATCCGTTGGCTGCATAGCTAATTTAGTTTCCAACAGGTATTGTAAAACATCTGCTGAAGTCTTAGCAGCAGCAGGCACATATGCTTCATTAAACAAACCAAGATATTGTAACATCAATTTATTGGTTGCATTCACATAAGGGGTAATTGCGGCCGACCATTTTATAAAAGATAGTTCGTGTGTATTTATTTCATTTTTGTCTTTGGCAAGATCGGCTTTTACAATAGCATCCCAACCTTCACAAAAAGAAGGATACCTAAGCGTGGTTCTGATAAATGTTTCTACCTTATCGAGTTTATAAACCGGAATATAACTTAGAGAATCCCTGTTAGGATAAGCAGCCAGTTTCCCAA
>JAYWAU010000368.1:0-3855 GCA_043782265.1 Ferruginibacter sp.
TGGCTTTAGGGAGGTTCATCAATTTACCGATATCAACCAAATAGAATGGAGTATTGTACTTTGGGATTGGCGGTAACAAAAAAATAGCCGGTCAAATTACCGGCCATAAAAGTTAATAAATGATCATTTAGCAGGCTTTGCCTTCAACACCTGCAGCATCCAAAATTTTCTCCAGCGGGCAAAATTTGGTAAACGAGGATTGCAGTAAATTAACACCTACAAATATACCCAGCCAAAGCCAGTTCATACTTACTAAATAAGTTAACAGGATACTTGCTAAAACGAGTGTGCCAGCTACAGCACGTACTATTCTTTCTTTCATTTTTCTTATTTTTTATTTAAGTACTTGATTTTTCAACCGGAACAATAAATGCCCTTACAGGAAAATCTGTTTTATTTTTTTCGTTATAATTATTAATCAGCTGCAGGCCATGTTCAGCATTTTCACCAGCAGTAAAACTGAATATAAACAAGGAGTCAAACTTTTCGTCTCCACTTGCAAACCAGTCTTCTAAAAGGTTTGGGGTTTGGTTGTCTTTAAACCCAATTGCATCTGTTGCGCTGAATACATTAATTTTTGCTTGTTTAAATATTTGGTGAACCTCCTCCTGGTACTCTTTTAAACAAGCTACTATAAACAGTTTCATAATTTTTTTTTAATTATTTAATGGGATATTTTTTACGCATCATTTTGAAATACAATAAAGGCACTACCAGCAAGGTTAAAAATGTGGAGGTGATTGTTCCGCCCATTAATGAAATGGCAAGGCCCTGGAAAATTGGATCGAACAGTATAATTACAGCACCCAATGCTACTGCACCAGCAGTTAATAAAATAGGAGTGGTACGTACGGCACCAGCTTCTATTATGGCCTGCTTTAATGGAATGCCTTCTCTTAAACGGATATTGATAAAATCAATCAGTAACACCGAGTTTCTAACCATTACACCCCCGAGCGCTATAAACCCAATCATTGAAGTCGCCGTGAAATACGCACCCATCATCCAGTGGCCTAACACAATACCAATTAGTGATAATGGAATGGCAGCAAGCATTACCAATGGTAATGTAAAGTTTTGAAACCAACCCACAATTAAAATGTAGATCAGTAAAATAACCACACCAAAGGCAATTCCCAAATCCCTGAATACTTCAAAAGTGATTTGCCATTCACCATCCCATTTCAAGGTGTAGTTATCTTCCAGTTCCGGTTGATGTGTGTATTCTTCCTTTAAAGTAAAACCTTTAGGTAACTGAATATTTTTTACGCTATCCGAAACATTGGCGATGGCATAAGAAGGACTTTCTAATTTACCAGCCATATCTGCCAGCACATACACCACTTCTTTTTGGTTTTTACGGTGAATATTTTTCTGCTTTATTTGTTTGGTTACCGTTACTACATCCCTGATTGGTACTGCATTTCCCTGCATGCCTGCAATTTTAAGATTGAGTATATCGTCGATACTTGTTTTATCAGCATCATTCAATTGAAGTTTAATTACAGTTTGATTGTAAGATACAGGCTGATAAACATTACCAACAGGCATTCCTGACAATGCAGCATTGACTGTTGCTGTTACCTGAGCGGTGGCAACACCATACCGCATGGCTTTTTCTTTATCAACTTGTATATGATATTCTGGCTGGTCATCTTCCACCATACAGTCTGCATCCACCACATCTTTTGTTTTATTGAACAATCCTTTTACCTGCTTTGCAATTTTTATCTGTTCATTATAATCAGGTCCATACACTTCCGCTACAAGGGTTGATAATACCGGAGGGCCTGGTGGTACTTCCACTATCTTAACATTGGCATTGTACTTTTTAGCAATCGCCTGTATGGGCTCCCGCATTTGTTTAGCAATGTCATGACTTTGCAAACTCCGGTCTCCTTTATCTACAAGGTTCACCTGTATGTCTGCAACATTATCGCCTCTTCTTAAGTCATAATGTCTTACCAATCCATTAAAACTAATAGGTGCCGATGTTCCGATGTAACTCTGGTAATTCACAACCAGTTTCTGTCTTGAAATATAATCTGCAATGTCTTTTGCTACGGCCTGTGTTTTTTCGAGCGTTGTTCCTTCGGGCATATCAATCACTACCTGGAACTCATTCTTGTTATCGAACGGTAACATTTTTAATGCAACCGATTTAGTATAAAACAACATCATAGAGCCCAACAGTATTACAACAATGCTCAGGATAAATGTCCAGCGCTTCCAGCGTGATTCCAATAACGGCCTGATGAAAGAACGATAGATTTTATAAATGCGGGTTTCTTCCAGCAACACAGGTTGGTGTTCTTTATGCTCAATGCCTTTCTTTTCTTTTTCACGTAGAAAAATATAACCAAGATAGGGGGTAAGCGTCAATGCAACAATCAATGATAACATCATGGCAATGGAAGCACCAATCGGCATCGGACTCATATAAGGTCCCATCATACCCGATACAAATGCCATCGGTAAAACAGCCGCTACAACAGTAAATGTGGCCAGTATAGTTGGGTTGCCCACTTCATTGATTGCATACAAGGCAGCCTGTAGTGGTGGTAGTTTTTTCATCTTAAAATGCCGGTGCATGTTCTCTGCAATAATGATGGAATCATCTACTACAATACCGGTTATAAAAACCAATGCAAACAGGGTGATGCGGTTTAGCGTATAATGCATTACGTAATAGCTAAACAAGGTAAGCGCAAATGTTACCGGTACCGATAAAAACACCACCAGTCCACCTCTCCAGCCCATAGCCAGCATTACAAATAACGTAACCACCACAATAGAAATAAATAAATGGAACAGCAATTCCGACACTTTATCCGAGGCCGTTTCGCCATAATTTCGGCTAACAGTTAATTGCACATCGTTGGGCAATAATTGTTTTTTTATATGGTCAACTTTGGTCAGAATTTGTTCAGATAACTTCATAGCATCCGCACCTCTTTTCTTGGCAATAGATAAAGTGATGGCAGGGTAATTTGATTTGAATGCAGTTGCTTTTGCAGTGTCTGCCTTACCATATCCAAACAATACATATTGGTCAGAAATTTCAGGCCCGTCTTCTACTTTGGCAATTTGTTTTAAGTAAACGGGTTGTTGCTGGTTAATACCCACCACCAGGTTCGCAACATCATCGGTAGTGGATAAAAAATTGCCTGTTTCAACTGAAAATGCTGTATCGTTTTGTAACAGGTTACCACTTTGCATTTGCATGTTGCTACCCTGTATTTGTTTACTGAGGGATAAAAAATCCACATGGTTTTCTGCCATTTTATTTTTATCCAGTAATACTTTTACTTCACGGCTTCTGCCACCTAAAATATTAATATCACTAACATCAGGTATCTTTTTAATTTCATTGGTCAGCTCCTGGCCAATTTGTTTCAGTTGGTAATCATCATACTTTTCGCTCCACAAGGTTAAGCCTAACACAGGCACATCATCAATGGCCCTCGTTTTAATTAATGGAAGTGTGACACCCTGTGGCATCTTATCCATATTTTTCATCAGCTCACTGTATAATTTTACCAGCGAACGCTCTACATCTTCACCTACATAAAACTGAACAATCAACATTGCCTGCCCTTTCATCGAAGTAGAATACACATATTCCACGCCCTTTACATTCGAGATCATTTTCTCCAAAGGCGCTGCTACTTTGGTTTCTACATCCTTTGGCTCAGCGCCGGGATAGCCGATAAAAATATCGGCCATCGGCACCTGTATTTGTGGTTCTTCTTCCCGGGGAATTAAAAAAGTACTGTATGCACCAATCATTAAAAAGGCAATCATCAACAGTATCGTTAATTTCGATTGTATAAATGCTTTGGCGATATTTCCTGA
>JAYWAU010000369.1:0-3848 GCA_043782265.1 Ferruginibacter sp.
GTTTATCAGCGCTGATACCATTCGAAATGTTGTGAGTATCACCCAAGATAAAGATGGCAACACCTGGGTTTTAAGTTATAGCGGTTTATTTAAAATTGATACCAACCAAAAACTTAGCAGGATTTATTCGCTTGATGAAGAAATGAAAAAAAATAATGACTATCCCACCGATATCAAATGTACTAAAGATGGACATGTATGGATGATAACTGACAAGTCTGCATTATGGGATTTTAATCCCGCAGACAGTTCGTATAAAATTTATTCTCCCGACGGAGTATTTGCAGAACATTTCAATAATGATAAAATCACTTTTGATAAAAAAGAGAATATTTGGATGGGTACCCCAAACGGTCTACTAAGTTTTAACAGGGCCACGGGGCAATTTGAAATTTTTAAAAATGAATCCCCAAAACAATTGGAAAAAGCTGCCATACTTAATTTACAATTTGATTCATTTGGAACATTATGGATAGGCACGGTAGCGCAGGGATTGCTTAAATACGAGGAAAGGGCTGTATTTAAATCGTATAGTTTTAATAAAGATGAAAAAAACACCTTAACTCCCGGCTGGGCCAATATTGTTTATGAAACCCTTGATGGAAAAATATGGATCCCCACAGCAGGCGGTGTTAAAGGAGGTATAAATGAATTGAACCTGCAAACAAATACTATTCGTTCATTTCCCTTTCGTTCTCTTTTACCCGGTAATTATACTGTAAATGGGTTGATGGAAACTACTCCGGGCGAACTGTTATTAAATACCGATTGGGGAACTTACCAAATGTCAACAAAAACCAATGCTTTACAAAAAACAGTGCTGAATGGTGTGCCCGAAAAAACTATTATTAACCAGTTCTATAAAGACAGCAGGGAAAATTTATGGTTATGTACATTAACCGGGTTATACAAAAAAACGAAGGGGACTGAAATATTCAAGCGGTACGATGTAAGCAGCAGTAATGGTAATGCCAGCAGTAATGAAATTACCCGGGCATTTGAAAGTAAAAAACATGGTTTATGGCTGGCCACCAACAATGGGTTGTTTTTGTATAACTATACAACCGATAAAATTGAGCGGCATGGATTTGATAAAACAACAGGAGATATTTTTATAACACAAGATATCAATTCATTTTATGAGGATAGTGCCGGAATAGCATGGGTGGGCACCTGGCAGGGTGGGCTTAGCATGTACAACATAGCAACAAAAAAAATAAAAACTTATACCCGTAATGATGGCCTGCCTTCTATGAGTGTACAGGGTATGCTTGCAGATGAAAAAAATAGTTCGCTATGGCTTAGCACCTTTGAGGGACTCAGCCGCTTTGATTTAAAAACAAAACTATTCAATAACTTTTCCATTACCGATGGCATACAGAGCCAGTTATTTGCAGATGGGTCTAATTTAATAACCTCCGGCGGGCTTTTTGTTTTTGGTGGTTCTAATGGGATAACTATTTTTAATCCAGGTGACATTAATAAAAATTCTGCTCCGCCAAAAGTTTTTCTCACCGATTTAAAGTTGTTTAATAAATCGGTCATCCCCGGAGAAAAATCTATTCTAAAAAAACCTATTGATGAAACAAAAGAAATTATTCTTTCACACGACCAGAATAATATTTCGCTTGAGTTTATTGCATTACATTATTCTAATCCTTCTAAAAACAAGTATGCGTATAAATTAGAAAATTATGATAACGAATGGCGTGATGTGGGCAATCAGCATGTTGCTTTTTATCCTAATCTTCCACCCGGAGAATATTTGTTCCATGTAAAAGCAGCTAACAGTAATGGCGTATGGAACGAAGAAGGCGCTACACTAAAAATAATTGTAAACCCACCCTGGTGGAAAACCACCCTTGCCTACATTACTTACCTGCTTTTATTAATTGCCGCAGCATTTGCCATAGACCGCTATTTCAGGCACAGGTTGGTTGAAAAAGAAAGGGAACGTAACCGGGCTAAGGAATTAGAGCAGGCAAAAGAAATTGAAAAAGCGTATCATTCGCTGGAACAAACGCATGAAGCGCTAAAAGCCACTCAAACCCAGCTTATCCAATCAGAAAAAATGGCTTCGCTTGGTGAACTCACCGCAGGCATTGCACACGAAATTCAAAACCCGTTAAACTTTGTCAACAATTTTAGCGAAGTAAATACAGAACTGATTGATGAGATGAAAGCTGAATTGGCAAGGGGCAATGGGCAAGGGGCAATAGAGATTGCTGAGAATATTAAAGAAAACGAACAAAAAATAAATCACCATGGTAAACGTGCTGATGCCATTGTAAAAGGAATGTTGCAACACAGCCGCAGCAGCAGTGCAATAAAAGAACCTACTGACATTAATGCATTGGCCGATGAATACCTGCGTCTCTCCTATCATGGCTTGAGAGCAAAAAACAAATCATTTAATGCTATATTAAATACTGATTATGATGAAACCATTGGCAATATCAACATCACTCCGCAGGATGTGGGCAGGGTATTATTAAACTTGTACAATAATGCATTTTATGCAGTGAACGAAAAGACCCTGTCGGCGGTTTCAACCCCGACAGAGGTTAAATATGAACCCACTGTTTCGGTAAGTACAAAAAAAGTAAACAACCATGTGGAGATAAAAGTTAGCGACAATGGAAATGGCATACCACAAAAAGCATTGGATAAAATATTTCAACCATTTTTTACAACAAAACCCACTGGCCAGGGAACGGGATTGGGATTGAGTTTGAGTTATGATATTATTAAAGCACATGGAGGCGAAATAAAAGTGGAAACGAAGGAAGGCGAAGGAACCGAATTTATTATTAACCTGCCAATCCTCTTCGCATGAAATTTATTCTAATTACTTTGTTCTTATTCCTTTCTGGTGTACAGTTAGCCCATGCACAAAGAAGTATTGACTCTCTTACAAAATTATTGGCACATTCGGTAGAGGATACCAACAAAGTATTGGTGCTTATCGAGCTCTGTGGATATTATCAATTTTCTGATTCTGACACAGCTCTTGTATTATCCGAAGAAGCCATACAACTTGCACGAAAAATCAAGTATGCCAAAGGAGAAATAAGGGCAATATGCAGGCAGGGAGAAGTGCGTCACCTCAGGGGAGAACTTCCCCTGGCACTTGAATCTGAAATGACAGCTATTCAATTGAGTCAGAAACATAACTATCCGGATGTTGAAGCCGAAAGCCTGACCTTCCTTGCTACGATCTATTTAGATTTGGCAGAATACCGGCAAGCACTCAATTACCTTTTCAGGGCAAAGAAAATTTACGATAATATCGATATTAAATTGCTGCTTTACGATGCAAAACAAAGTCCGCCCTATACATTATCAAATATTGGCTATGCTTATGAAAAATTAAACCTGGTAGATTCTGCCATGTACTTCTATAAGCTGGTTCTTAGCAATCCGTTTGATTTCGATGATTACCAACGTGCAGACATATTGACGAAGATTGGTATTGCAGAGAGTCGCCAACGCCATTACAAAGAAGCCTTTGGCTATTTTAGAGAAGCTATTAGTATTACAGAAATTTCAAACGATTATTTGAACCGCTGTGTAGCATTACAGCAAATAGCGCTGATATTTAAAGAACAAAATAATATTGACTCTGCGGTACATTACGCATTGTTAGCTTTCAAAAGCGGTGAAAAATCAACCTACAAAACGGCCATACTGGATGCCAGCAGTTTACTGGCAACGCTTTATAAAACAAAAGGAAATCCGGACAGTGCCTTCTATTACCAACAAACAGCAACGAACACAAAGGACAGTTTATTTGGCCTGGATAAATTTCGCAAACTTCAGCTGCTTACACTTTCTGAACAACAACGTGT
>JAYWAU010000370.1:0-10632 GCA_043782265.1 Ferruginibacter sp.
TGGCTGTTTTGCAGGGCGATATCAATGCATTCCTGTAGTGTGAGCGTTTTTTGTGCAACCGCTGCAATAAACAATATACAACTCAATAAAAGCAAGGCAGTTTTTTTCATACTAAAAAATTATTTTAGTACGTTACGCCAACTGCCATGCCATTATTAAAAGCCTTTACAGTAAAGCCTTTCCGGATATCGTTTAAAAAAAGTGTCCGCTTTTGAACAGTGCCTGTTCCTTACCGTACAACCAATCCATCCTTTAAACGGATGATGCGGTTGCCGTAAGTGGCATTGTGTTCGCTGTGCGTTACCTGTACAATGGTAACTTTTTCCTGCTCATTTAATTTTTTAAACAGTTCCATAATTTCTGTTGCCTGGTCGCTGTGCAAATTACCCGTGGGTTCATCTGCAAAAATCACTTTGGGGTTACCTGCCACTGCCCTTGCAATACCTACCAGTTGCTGCTGACCACCGGAAAGCTGCGATGGAAATAAATCTTTTCTGCCCACAATATTAAATTTATCCAGCAACTCTGCTACCCTGCTTTTTCTTTCCGAGGATGAAAGGCCTTTGTACAGCAAGGGCGTTTCTATATTTTCATACACTGTTAGTTCATCAATTAAATGATAGGCCTGAAAAACAAACCCGATCTGGTTACGGTGTAATTCTGTTCTTTTTTTTTCTGTTAACCTGGAAACATTCTCTCCAAGAAATAGATATTCACCGTCATTGGGTTCTTCCAGCAAACCGAGGATGTGCAGCAGCGTTGACTTACCGGAACCTGATGGCCCCATGATGGACACAAATTCGCCTTCTGCAATATCGAGGCTTACATCGCTTAATACATAAGCTTTCTTTGAACCGGTGTTGTAGTACTTGTAGACTTTTTTTAGTTGTATCATTTGTTTGTTTTACCGTTAAGGTGTTTTTATACTTTTTATTTTATTATAATTCACTTTTTTTTAATTCTTGCCCGGGCAAATACATAGCAATATTCAACATCGTTGTGTCACTCACTTATGCTGTTTGTACTTTGTGGTACTCTCTTGAAATTCGCTACTGCATTTGTTTATTTGTAACAATATTCTACAAATCGGTAACTCCTGCCGAGTTAGAACAAATCAAAACCACCACCATTTTACTACACCAGAAAATCAGCAGGCAGAAACAACAGGCCACAGCAAGCCCGGCGATGTTGATCAGCGAAAACACTTTGTGTTTCCAGGTATTGCGAAAGGCAATTTTAAAATAAGTTGATAGCATATAAATCTACTTTTCAATTTTTTTATTACTAAAAATTATCTCAATAAACTTGCAGCAAGAAGGCCCTTGTCTTTCACCCCTTTAGGGGATGCGGGTTACTCACTTCTCAAATTTTTCATTGGGTTTACCAAAGCTGCTTTTAATGTTTGTACTGCTATCAGTAACAATGTTACTAGTCCCAACGCAATAATCGGCCATAAAAAAGGCTGGATGGTTAAAGTAACACGGTAAGCATAATTATTTAACCATCTCTTCATCAGGTACCAGGCTACAGGACAAGCAATAATTGCGGCTATACCCACTACCACCATAAATTCCTTAATGAACAACAGGGTGATATTTGGAACCGAAGCTCCTAATACTTTCCGGATGCTGATCTCTTTTACCCGTTTGTGAATACTCAATGAAACCAGGCCCAATATACCCAATAAAACAATAATCAATGAAAGTACGGTGGCTGTAAATGCAGCTTTCTTTAATTGCATTTCATTGGCATATAGGTTCTTCAGTGTGTCGTCCATAAATTGATATTCAAAAGAACTGCCCGGCATTAATTGTGACCATTTTTTCTGAATGGCTTTAATGCTGGCGGTAACATTATCTGGTTTTATTTTAAAAGACAGGTATCTATAATTGGGAGCAAATTGTACATTAAAGAAAAGCATCGGCGCAATAGTTTGCTGCATAGAACCGAAATGAAAATCGTTGGTCACACCCTTAATGGTAAAAATAGTCAGGTCGCCGGGGATCCTTACCTGCTGGCCTATTGCATCTGCTGCATTTTTCCAGCCCAGTACTTCAATTGCTTTTTCATTCATTACTATTTTACCTGAATCATTTCCTGCATCACTCAAAAATTCACCTGCCTTTAAGGGTATCTGGTAAGCAGTTAAATAATTTTGATCAGTTATTAATAACTGCATAGATGTGGCTTTGGTAGAATCTTCACCCATTTTATAAACTGGTGGATTACCACCGTTGTTGCCATTGGGAATTTCATAAGATAAGGTTGCACTGCTGATTTGGGGAAGAGCAGCAAATTCATTTCTGATGGTTTCCATTTTTCGCACACCCGCCGGCGACCAGTCTCTTGGTACTTGTGATGATACAATAAATTCCTTATTGTATCCCAATTGCCCATTAAAAAAATTATTTAGTTGTTGAGAGATAATAAAGGCGGCGACCATCACAACAATAGCAATACAGAATTGAAAACCCACCAGCGACTTCCTTAACAAAACACTTTCTTTAACCGTTCTTAATTTCCCTTTTACTGCATCTGCAGATTTGATGGATGATAATACAAATGCCGGATACACCCCTGCCAATAACCCTACTACTAAAACAATAGCAAGAGGTATCAATACAAAATATAAGGGAAATGAAAACAGTGCTGCAACAGGCTTGCCAATAAGGTCTGCAAACAAAGGGTTCAATAATGGATAAGCCAGCAAAGCCAGCAGGGTGGCTATTAATACTAACATGGTTGACTCTGTCAAAAACTGAAATATGATCTGTTTTCTTATTCCTCCCATTACTTTACGTACTCCTATCTCCTTAACTCTGGCAGAAGAACTGCTAATAGCCATGTTGATGAAGTTTACAATGGCCATAAGCAAAATAAACAAGCCGATTAAAGACAAAGTGTACAACATTTTTTTCACCAGCCCCTTGTCTTTATTTAAATAATAATCAGATAACAAAACCGGTTTAACAGTCACTATCTTTTTTAAGACATCGTCTGCATTTTGCTGCACATATTGATGAATGGGCTTCTCAATATCTTTAACCGAAACGCCCTTACGCAATTCAATAAAAGAAGCGATATAAATATTCCTCCAGGAGTCAACATCCTGCCTGCCGAAGAACGACAAGGTATTCATCGGAATAAGAAAAGCATTGGGATAATCCTTCGCCAGGTTGGTAACTGAGTTTTCACTCACTTCTTTCAACACACCGGTAATGGTGAAATTATTTTTGCTGCCAGAAAAACTTTGGATCTCCACCGACTCACCCACCACATCTGTTTTTCCAAAATATTTCAGCGCTTTTTCTGCAGTAATCACCACCGAGTATGGATTGAGTAATGCCGTGTTTACATCCCCATACAATAACGGGAACTTGTACATTTTTAGCACTGTGCTATCGCCAACCTGCAGATTTTCCCTGAAATGTTTGTCGCCTTTGGATACCACAGATGTAATGCCATCATAGCGATAATAATTTGCCACCAGCGACGGATAGTTCTCTGCCAAGTGTTTAGCCATGGGGCCAAACGTGGCCAGCTCATACACCGCATCAGGCACCGTTGATACACTTGTAAGAATGTATTGATTGCTGGCATTATTCAATTTTTTATTCACCTGCAACTCACCCCACACATACGCACCAATCAGTAACGTAAAAGTGATGCCGGCGAAAAGCCCCACAATATTTACTATGGAGTAGAAACGATGTTTAACAATGTTTCTCCAGGCTGTTTTGAAATAGTTTTTTATCATAATTCAGCATTTAGAAATTTTTATTTTTTGCCGTTAAGGCGTTAAGTCGTTTTTTATTTTTTATTTTATTTTTGACTTTTCCATTGTCTTACAAATCATCCAACAGCAGGTTATGCATTTCCTCCCCTTCAGGGGATGTGGGCTCACTCCGCTCTCAAACTTTTTACCGGGTTATGAATGGCGATACGATAGGTTTGCCAGATGATTGTACTACCGCCTATCAGCAGCATGGCAACAAAACCGGTCAGCAAAGTTCCTGCACCCACCACAACATGGTACGTAAAATTGTGCAAGAATAAAATAGCTGCTAAATAACCTACCGGGATCGCAATGCAACCTGCAATTACCAGCAACCAAACAAAATCTTTTGACAATAGCATCAGCAACTGCCCTACTCTTGCTCCCATCACTTTTCTTACGCCTACTTCCTTTGTTCTTATTTCCGAACTGTAAGTGACCATACCCAATAAACCAAGACAGGCAATACAAAGTACAATGCTGCACAACAACACCAGCATTAACTGGTCGCTGCCATGAAAATGGTGTGCATACAAGGCTTTGTCAAACCATTCACCGGTAAACTCCTGGTAAGGATTTAATTGTTTCCACACTTTGCCGATCTCAGTTTTCAGTTGCTCCCCCTTTGCACCCGGATTGGTTTTTACCTGTAGTACCGAAAAGTATTTAGGGTCTTGCCGTATTACCATTGGAAAGATCGGGAAGAACATACTCATGGAATGAAAGTCTTTTAAAACCCCGGCAATACGAACTTCGCTGCTGTCATTTAAACGGATCAATTGCCCTATGGCTGATGGTGCATTTTCAAAATGAAGTCTGGCTACCGCCTGTTCGTTAATCAATACGGTATTGCCTGCTGAATCTGTTGTTGCAGGCAATAAGTTGCTTCCTGCTACAAGGGGCAATTGCATTACGGAGATAAAATGATCATCGGCGGAAAGCATTTCTGCATTTGAATAAATATCCTTTTCAGTGCGAAAAACTTTTTGCTGGTTACCTCCATTAATTCCTAAAGTGTAAGAAGCGGTTGTGATCTCTTCTACGCCAGGAATTTTCTGTAATTCAGTCGCCAGTTTTTTTGGATTGGTTCCATACAAGTCAATGTTAAATATATTGGTTCTTGCAAAACCATATTCAGCCGTCGCCATAAATTTTTGTTGCTGGTACATTACCAGCATAAAAATGATTCCGGTAAGCAACATCGCAAACTGAACTACCACCAATGCTTTGCGTATGGTAATGCCCTTCATAATGGTTAAGGCCTTTTGACCTTTCAGCGCTAATGCAGGTGTGAGGGAAGATAATATCCTGGCTGGTATGCTGCCTGCGATAATGCCGGTGATAACGGTGAATAAAAGAAGGATAAGGTAAAATGACACATTTAAATTTGCATCTTTTAAAACACTACTAATGATATCCATTGGTTTTAGCAGTTGCAGCAACACAAAAGACAGCACCAGGGCCAGCAGGCAAATGCAAACCGATTCAACTATAAATTGAATGAACACCTGTCTTGTACCGGCACCGATTACTTTCCGCAGGCCAATTTCTTTCGACCTTGTAAGTGACCTCGCCAATGTTAGGTTTACATAATTAAATGCGGCCAATATCAGTGTCACCAATCCAATACAGATTTCAACCAATAATTTTCCATAGGTTGTTCCCCCGGGAAAATTTAAAAGATCTTCACGGGAAGGATTTATCTCATTCAATGGTTGAGCCCTGTAACCAAACGAACGCTGTTCATTATTGGTGGTGATGGCTGCTGTAGAAATTTTAGCAACCTGTGCCACAGCCGCATCCAACTGGCTTTTTACACTTCCTTTCTTTAATACAACATATGAGTAGGATGACCATGGATTCGTCCAGTTGTTTGTTTCGGCAATGCTAACGCCCCCTTTCTCAATTACAGCAATGGTACTGGAAGCGACCAGTACATCAAACTCCAGGTGTGATTTTTTTACGGGTGTTTCAACAATGCCGGTAATTAAAAAATCACCCCATTCCTTGTGGTGCAGTATTTTTCCCACAGCATTGGCATTGCCGAAAAACCTGTTGGCGGTTTCTGCGGTAACAACGGCTGTGTGCGGTGCATTATCAAATACACCTAATAATAAATGAAATCCGAATACTTTAAAAAATGATGCATCTGCAAAGGCTGTCGGGGTTTTCAATGTTTTACCCGTCACTTCATATTCCGCATATTTAGCCGGTATTACATGAACAATATTTTCTATAAAACTATACTCATTTTTTAATTGTTCTGCAACCGGGTAAGGGGTGCTTGCATAAGCTTCTTTTTGATTGCCCTTAAATGTAACATCCGTTATGATGCGGTAAGTTCGTTCTGGCATTGGGTGAAATTTATCATAGTCGAAGGCCTTGTTGTAGTCGATCAATGCAATTATACAGATCACCATTCCGGCGGCAAGGCCAACAATATTGATGAATGAAAACAACTTGTGTTTCCACAAACTCCGCAAGGCGATTTTGAAATAATTTTTTATCATGGCTTTGGCCGTTTTTTATTTTTTGCCGGTAAGGCGCTAAGTCGTTTTTTGAATTTCTATTTAAAATTATACTTTTAAATTTTTCTTATAACAACCAACATCGGGAGATGCATACACTCTCCATCCACGATTGAGATGGGTCTTATTCTACCTTTAAACTTTTTACCGGGTTCATCATGGCTGCTTTTATTGCCTGAAAACTTACAGTAACCGAAGCTATCAGTACCAACACCCCTCCGGTCACTAAAAAAATCCACCAGTCAATGGTTGTTCTGTAAGAAAAATTTGCAGTTACAGTTTTCATTAATTGCCATCCGACCGGAGAACCTGCGACAACCGCAATCAACACCAGTTTTATAAAATCATGGGTTAGTAAATAAGTTACTTCTCCCATTCCTGCCCCCATTATTTTCCGGATAGCAATTTCTTTTGTTCGCCGGGTTACAGTAAATATTGCCAGACCCAGCAAACCCAGGCAGGAAATAAATATGGTTACCAAAGAAAATACAACAGCAAGTTTAATACTTACCCTGGCACCTTTGAATTTCTGCTCATAGTCATCCCTGGCAAACTGTAGTTCTGTAACATTACCGGCGTTGTATCTTTTTACAATATCATTTACAGCAGTTACGTCGCTGGCTGATGTTCCTTTTATTAACCGGATATTTATAAACGCTCCGCTATGGGCAGCTCTTACAATTAATGGTTGATCATCATGGCCTGGAAAATTATTGACATAGTCTTTCAATACACCAATAATGGTACAGTTTGTTCCATTCTCCTGCAACACCCCGTCTGTCATATTTTTTCCGCCCAGTTGCTGTGCGGCTGTTTCATTAATCAGGCAGGAGGCTGTATCTGTTGGATAAGCAATTAAATCAAGGTCTCTGCCTTTGGTAAGTTGCAGACCGTTTGTTTTGACAAAGTCTGCGTTTGCAGTGATTAGTTGAAACGATTCCGTCATGTCCGTTCCTTTCCATTGAAGGTGATTTGTTTCAGCTCCACCACTTGTAATGGGGGTATTGGTTGTATTAACCGCCACTACTTTTCCTAAATTCAATAACGCCTGTTTAACAACCCCAAAGTTTCTTTGCAGCTCAGCAGTCATCGGTAAAAAGGCCAGTTCATTTTTGGAAAAGCCCGTATCACGGTTCATCATAAATACTGTCTGCTTTATGGTCATGTACGAATAGTTGATCAACACAACCGCAACTAAAAATTGTACAACTACCAGGATATTTCTTGGTGAGCGCATGGAATATTTATTGCCGGTCGTATTTTTTAAACTATCTATTGACTTAAAAGAAGAAAGATAAAAGGCAGGATAACTACCGGCTAACAAGCCCGTGAATAAAACAAAACATCCTGCTGCTATCCAGAAAGAAAAACCCTTGTATGGAATAATTAATTGCTTTTCTGTAAGCTGATTAAACGAAGGCAGTATAAGCTGTGCCAGTAGCAAGGCAATAATACCAGCGACAAAAGCAAGCAATACCGATTCCCCGATAAATTGTTTTACAAGTGAACCTTTGCCGGCGCCGATTGTTTTTCGTACTCCCACTTCTTTTGCTCTTTGTTCTCCTTTTGCAGTACTTAGGTTCATAAAATTAATAGAACCAATCAGGAGGAGAATAAAAGCTACTACGGAAAGCAATTGCACGATAGCTATTCCGCCACCTGCAGGTTTGCCCTCCTGAAAGTCTCCATACAACCAGGTTTTCCCAAAGGGATATAAAAATGTTTCTGCATGTACCTTATTCTTAGCATACCTTCCGGCAATATCTTTAATCTTTTTATTGACAACTGTTTCCTGAGCTAACGGATCAAGTTCCACAAATGTTACCGCTCCACCGGTACTCCATGATTCAGCTTCACTGGCAGCAGTCAGTTTCCAGGGAACTAAAAATTCAAAATTGAATTGTGTGTTGTTAGGTAAATTTTTTAGTACCCCGGTAACAGTATAATTAACCGAATCTACCACAACCGACTGGCCAATAGGATCGGCATCTGCAAAAATTTTACCTGCCAGTTTTTCTGTAATAACAATTGAATGTTCATCGTTTAAAACTATAGCCGAATTTCCTTTCTTTAGCGGAAAACTGAACATTGTCAAAAATGCAGGGTCAACCCTGTTGCCGGTAGCAGAGAATTTTTTATCCGCATAAATAAAAAGTCCGTTGGCTGAAACAACCCTTGTGGCTTGCTTTATTTCAGGATAACTGCCGAGTAAATCAGGGGCCAAAGCAAAAGAACCTGCATCTGTTGTTTCAATAGAACCATTTATTTTTTGTTTGGTGTACACTTTATACAACAAGTCTTTTTTAGCATGAAACTGGTCTACACTCAGTGCATTTTGAATCCACAGTAATAACAAAATAGCACCTGCCATGGCCAGCGATAAACCGGAAATGGTAATGGAAGAATAAGCTTTATTTTTCCAAAGATTTCGCCAGGCGATTTTGAAATAATTTTTTATCATGGCTTTGGCCGTTGTGGCGTTTAAGCATTTTTTATTTTTTGCCGGTAACGCGTTAAGGCGTTTTTATTTTATACTCTTTCAAACTTCGCTAAGTCTTCCGAAACCAGAGCATGTATTTACACCCCTTTAGGGGATGGGGGTTATTCACTCTTCAAACTCTTCACCGGGTTTACCGTTGCAGCTTTAAAACCCCGGATGCACAAAATGATCAACGCCATTAAAAACATGATGATCCCACCGGCCAGGAATATCCACACATCCTTATCTGTTTTATAGGCAAAATTATTGAGCCATTTATTGGAGCCCCACCAGGTAATGGGCACAGCAATTACAAAGGCCACAATAACCAGTTGTAAAAAATCTTTTGATAACAGTGTTACAATTTGCGTAACAGTGGCCCCCACGGCTTTCCGGATGCCGATCTCTTTGGTGCGCTGGTTGGTGATGTAGATTATCAGGCCCAACAAACCAAGGCAACTGATAAAGATCGCAAGGCCTGTTGCCCACATCAATAGCCGGGAAATATTTTGTTCTGCCTTGTAATATTTGGCAATGTCTTCATCTAAAAAGCTGTACTCAAAATCTGTTCCCGGATACACTTCTTTCCAGGCAAGTTCCATTTTGCTGATGGCTTTTTTCCAGTCGCCGGGAGTTGTTTGCGGGTACAGGGCGATGTTTAAAATACGCTGCCATCCCGGATTGCAGGCTATAACAAGTGGCTTAACCGGCTCACGTAAAGACTGCTGGTTAAAATCCCCTACCACCCCGGCAATGGGTATCTTTTTATTGCTCCATTCAATCTCTTTTCCAATCGCATCTGCTGGGTTTTGAAAGCCCAGTATGTGCAGGTAAGTTTCGTTGATCAAAAATGCATTCACCGAATCTGAATAAGGATAATTAGAACCAGCCAATAACTTCAAATGGTAAAGATGGAGGTAAGCAGTATCTGCAAATTTTTGCTGTACATCCGTCTCTATTTCTTTTTTACCATCTTTATATTTCATGGTACCACTCCAGGTACTGTTAGAGGAGGGCGGGCTGGTACTTAAACTGATACCAGCCACAGCAGGTATGGCTTTTATCTTGTAGGCCAGTATGTATTTTTTTTGTTTCGATGTATCATAATAATTTGTTTGTGTAAGTACCATGGACTCTTTTTTAAAACCCATGTCTTTGGTCAATGAAAATTGGATCTGTTTACTTACCAGGATGGTGGCAATAATAAACACCTGTGCAATTACAAATTGAGATACCGTTAATGATTTGCGCAACCAGGCATTGCGTGACCTTCCTTTGCCTGTATTCGACTGGTTCTTTAATACCAGCACCGGCTGATAGGCAGATAATACCATGGCCGGATAAAAGCCCGACAAAATACTCACAGCAGGTATCAGCACCAGTAAAAAAATGATGATGCCCGGCTGTGCTGCTATATCAAAATGTAAACCCGGCGGAATAAAATCAGCAAACACTTTTAACAGCAACGGTGCAATGATGATGGATAAAATTGTAGCGATCAGTGTAAGCAAAAAAGTCTCACTTAAAAACTGCCACACCAATTGTTTTTTTGAACTGCCCATTGTTTTACGTACGCCGATCTCCTTTGCTCTTTGTGACGCCTGTGCGGTGGTAAGATTTATAAAATTGATACAAGCCAGCAACAATAAGAAGGCTGCAACTGCCAGCAGGCCATACAAGGTTGGTTTATTGCTGAGCGGCAGATCGTATCCGCCATAGTCTGCATTGTAATGCAGGTCGCTTAGAGGTTGCAGTGCATGGCTGGTAATGCTATGATCATTGGGATCTTTCTTATGGTATTTTTCGTACAGAGTCTTAACACGACTTTCTACCTGCGCTTTGGTTGAACC
>JAYWAU010000371.1:0-10630 GCA_043782265.1 Ferruginibacter sp.
AAAAAAATATGGAAGCCTTTATTAACACCGACCTGGCAGGTTGTACCGAAGCCATGCAACAGGCAAAAGCCAGCAATGGCGATATGGCAAGGCTGGGCGAAGCGGTAGAAACTTTTAACAGCTTTGCGGCAAAATAATTTCAACACAGCACACATGAAACGAACAATCATTTTTATAGGATTATTATTGACGGCGTTTTTTACCTATGCGCAAAATACCGGGTTTACGCAAACCATCAAAGGCATTGTTACCGATGAGCAGTCGGGGAATATGTTGGAAAACATAACCGTAGTAATTGACAATGCCGGTTTTAAACTTACTGCCATCACGGATACCAAAGGCAATTTTAAAATTGAGCATGTACCTGTTGGCAGACAAAACATACAACTAACTGCTGCAGGCTACGAAGAAGTAGTGATACCAAATATAGAAGTTACTTCAAGCAAGGAAGTGGTGCTGGAAATTCGCCTGAAAGAAAAAGTGAAAAAGCTGGATAACCTGGTAATTAAATCGGGGCGGTCAAAAAGCAAGGCCATCAATGAAACGGCTTTGGTGAGTGCAAGACAGTTGAGTACTGATGAGGCTTTTCGTTTTGCAGGCACCCGCAGCGACCCAAGCCGCATGGCGCAAAATTTTGCCGGTGTTAGTGGCAGCAATGATGGCCGCAATGATATTATCATCCGGGGTAATTCGCCGGCCGGGGTGTTGTGGCGCATGGATGGCATTGATATCCCCAACCCCAATCATTTTAGTACGCTGGGTTCTACCGGAGGGCCGGTGAGTATTTTAAATATTAATACGTTAAAAAATTCAGGTTTTTTAACGAGTGCATTTCCTTCGCAATATGGCAATGCGCTGGTGGGCGTGTTCGATTTAAAAATGCGCAATGGTAACAATGAAAAAAATGAGTTTCTGGCACAGATGGGTTTTAATGGTTTTGAATTTGCTGCGGAAGGTCCGTTAAATAAAAATTCTACCGCATCTTACTTAGTTGATTACCGTTACAGCATGGTTGCCACACTGCAAAAGCTGGGGCTAAATTTTGGTACCGGCTCTGCTACACCTTATTACCAGGACGCTACTTTTAAAATAAATCTGCCCACAAAAAAGGCAGGCACCTTTAGCATTTTTGGTTTGGGTGGAGAAAGCCATATTCATTTTCCGCCGGAAAGCCAGGGTAAAGACAACCTGTATTCGTCGCCCGATGGGAGCTTGCGGGATAGAAATTTTAAATCCTTAACAGGCGTGATTGGTTTATCGCATACCTACTTTTTTAATAGCGGTACTTCCGGAAAAGCCATTGTTGCGCTATCAGGATTTTCATCTAAATACACAGAAGATATTGTTGAAAAAAATACGCCTTCAATTCCCGCTTATTACAAAAAAAACCAGCAAACGAAATATACGATCGGGTACAACTTCAATAAAAAGTTTGATGCTAAAAACCAATTGACTGCAGGCGTTACAGCCGATGTAAATGTGTTGCAATTAAAACAAGACTATATTAAAAATGGCGATACGGTGTTGACCAACTTTATTAACAGCAATGAAACAGCTACGTTGCTAAAAGGCTTTATAAATTTTAGTCACCGTTTTTCTGATCAGCTCTCCAGCAACCTTGGTTTGTACTATCAACATTTTACGTTGAACAATACACAAAGCATTGAGCCAAGGTGGAACATCAAATACCAGTTTAAACAAAACCAGTCGTTTTCTTTTGGTGCAGGCTTACACAGCCAAACACAACCACTGGAAGTATATTTTTATCAAACAAAAAATAACCTGGGGCAAATTGAATTAACCAATAAAAACCTGGCTTTTGTAAAAAGTATTCACGGTGTTATTGGGTACGATATTAATTTCTCCAAACAGTTCCGCTTAAAATCCGAAATCTACGCACAGTATATTTACAATGCTGCGGTTGAAAAAGCAGCCAGCAGTTTCAGTATGTTAAACGCCGGGTCAGACTTTGCTTTTCCTGATAAAACCAACCTGGTAAATAATGGCAAAGGTTATAATTATGGTATTGAATTAACGCTGGAACATTTTTTACACAAATGCTTTTATTACCTGCTTACTACTTCTATATTTCAAAGTAAATACAAAGGCAGTGATAATATTTGGCGCAACACTGCTTTTAACAGCAACTATGTCGTGAATGCATTGGGAGGTAAAGAATTTAAACTCAACAGCAAAACCACTTTTGGTATCGACAGTAAATTAACACTTACCGGCGGGCAGCGTTACACGCCTTTTGATATCAACGCTTCGCAAAATGCAGGCTATGTAATTTATAAAGAAACCGATGCCTATGGCGCACAAAACCAAACTTACTTTCGTTGGGATGTAAAGTTCAGTTATATCCGAAACCTTAAAAAAATAACGCAAAAATGGTATGTGGATTTTCAGAATGTTACCGGTAGGGAAAATATTTATATAAGAACGCTAAACCCCAAAACCGGAGCTGTGAGCCAGATTAACCAGATGGGATTTTTTCCGAATATAAATTATCAAATCACCTTTTGATTTATGTAACTTTAAATTATGAGAAAGGCCAATTGCAGAATAGGGTTTGATGATCGCCTGGTAATGGTAATAGTAATTCCTATTTTAAGTTTTATTATTCCAATTGTTTTTATGGGATGCCGGTTTAACAGGTATCCCTTATTTAGCTGGGATAAATATGTAACTACGCTGGTAATAACATCGGTATTGTGGATGGGCAGCAGACAAATCATGATCTATAGCCGGAAGAAATATCCGCTTTTTAAAGAGGTGCGTACCCGGTTAATTTACCAGAGCATCTATATGTTTCTATTTACAATTGTGTTTAATAATCTGCTGGGCTACATTGCCGACCATTTCGTTTTTAATTATGGTTTCAGGTCTTCCGGAATTGATATGCTGATCAGTACAAATTCGGCTTCCATTTTTTGCACAATTATGATCATTGCTATTTATGAAAGTATTTACTTTATGAACGAGCTGCGTGCATCTGTTGTAGAAAGCGAGAACCTTAAAAGAGAAAGTTTGTCTTCGCAATTAAATGCCTTGCGTTCGCAGGTGAACCCTCATTTTTTATTTAATAATTTAAATACGCTTTGTTCTTTAATACCTGAAAATCCGGTACATGCGGTTGATTTTGTACAACAATTATCAAAAGTATACCGTCATATTTTAGAAGTAAAAGATGAAAAAAGTATTTTGCTAAAAGATGAACTGGATTTATTGAATGCCTATACTTTTTTATTAAAAACAAGATTTGATAAAAACCTGGATGTAACCATTGACATACCAACAGAAAAATTACAAAAAAGAATTGTGCCATTATCGTTACAAATATTAATGGAAAATGCGATCAAGCACAATATTGTTTCGGCTGATAAGCCATTGCATATTGATATCTCAACCCTAAACGGAAGCCTGGTGGTAAGCAATAACCTGCAAATGAAAAACCAGGTAAATGAATGCACCGGTATCGGGCTGGATAATATCCGTAACCGCTACAAACTCATTAGCGAGAAGCCGGTTAAAGTAACCTCCAACGATAATAATTTCACCGTCTCTATTCCCCTGATAGATAATTAAATGAAAGTAATCATTATTGAAGACGAGATTCCTGCGGCCAACCGGTTGGCTAAATTATTAATGAGCTGTAACGATGCTATTGAGGTGATCAATAAATTAGATAGCGTGGAAGCGAGTGTACGCTACCTGCAAACAGCACCAGCCGTTGACCTTATTTTTATGGATATTCAATTAGCCGACGGCATTAGCTTTGATATTTTTGAACAGGTAAAAGTTACTTCGCCGGTTATCTTCACCACTGCATTTGATCAATACACATTAAAAGCATTTAAGGTAAATAGTATTGATTATTTATTAAAGCCCATTGATGAAGCTGAGCTTCAGCAATCCTTACAAAAGCATCAGCAATTGTATAGCAAAACGGGCAATGATTTTTCTGATAAGCTGGTAAAAATGTTGCAGGATATCAATGCGGTAAAATACAAAGAACGCCTGCTGATAAAGCGTGGCCAGCAATTGAGTTATTTAAAAACCGACAACACGGCCTATTGTTATGCAGATGGAAAACTTTGCTACGCCGTTGACTTTGAAGCTAAAAAATATTTGCTCGAAAGCAACCTGTCTGGGTTGGAAGAGCAATTACAACCATCTAATTTTTTTCGCATCAACCGCCATTTGCTGGTGAATATAGAAGCCTTAAAAAAAGTACACACGTGGCTTGGCGGCAGGTTAAAGCTTGAAATTTTACCCACTACTACAGCAGAAACGGTAGTAAGCAGGGAAAGGGTGAATGGTTTTAAAGAATGATTGGGTAAATAGATTTATTTACTTATCCAACCATTTAAAATGAATGTAATTAAGTTAGTTATCTAACAATCATCAGCCAGCCTCATTACTCAACAAACTTTGTAATTTTTCCAATGCTTTGCCCAGCGTTTTGGCCCTTGGCTGTTTTGATAATTTGGTGGCCGTTAATAAAAATTGCAGGTGCTCCAACCCATTGTTTATTTTATTTTTTGCACCAGTTTTTATCCAGTCTTTTTTTATGGCAGTTATTATATCTGCAGGTTGTATGCCTGCGGGTTGCAGGCATAACCTGGTAAGCAAGGCATTGGCATTGTTTAACGCATCCCAAAAGTCATAATCTTTCTCCGGGTCAGTATCTGAGGTGAGCATTTTATCAAGGAGGCCGCCAGCAGATTTTGCGGTTGGCAGTTTATATTTATTTACAGAATTTTTTCCCCAGTCAGCGGTGCCTCGTTTATCCGCAAGTATCAATAAACTTTCTACCTGCAGCCAGTTACACAACGGGTCAATAATGCCACTGTCATTTTTCTTTGCAATGTCATAGGCCTGCTTGTATTCATTGGCGGTATTTTTTAACGCACTTAATTTTTCAGCATCTGTTACAGATTTAATAAACAATATTTTATTGGCCATGCCCAGCAGCAAATGGCGCTGACAGGTATCACCAATTTTAAGGAGGTAACTAAAATTATCAATGATGGTTTGTATATCAGCAGCTGTTTTATCCGGTGCTGCTTTTGAAACTTTAATGTTAAGGTTGCATAAATTTTCAAGGGTGTTTACTGTGTAGTCTGCACTTTCAAATTTTAGCAGGTCATCAATCTTAGCAATAGCAGCATCCTGTTTATTGAGTGCCATTAATATTTTAGCTTCGGTCTCTGTAATATAACCGTTCCTTATACCGGATTTATCTATTGCCTTGCTGATATCTTTTAATTCATCTGCTAATTCATCCGTATTACTATGCCGTCCATCTATTATTTTATTGTACAGATTATTTAAATCTACCTCTGCTTCCATGGGTAATACATAACTGAAATATTTATTTTTTGAACCAGCCTTTACCTTGAATTTATAAAACTGGTCGCCATAGCACTGGTAAGCACCCCAGGTATTGTTAGCAGGATATTTGTCAAAACATTCACTCCTTGCTTTTAAAACAGCATCGCTAAAAGTAGCACCATCAAACATTTCTTTATAAAATGTTTCTGAAAATAACAAAGCTGAATTGTCATCTACAGCCCAACCGGCGGCTATTACAGCTTTTACCCCCATTTCAATTAACTGTACCCCGAGGTTGGCTGCCAATTTATAGTGTTGTTGCATCATTGTTTCGGCCGTTCCATCCACCTTTCCTAAAAAACAACAATTTACAAAAACAAATTCTGGTACCTGGCTCATCTGGTTAATTTCCTTGGTAGTTAAAAAAATACCTTTGCCAATTACCATGCCTCCCTCGGGTGCAATAAAGGTGTTGCATTTTTCATCTTCTTTTCCCTCTTTAAAATAACCATGTCCTGCGAGGTGTATCATTTTATATTCCTGCTCAAAAATAGCTTCAATATTTTCCGCAAAACCTTTGTTGATTTTTAAGGTAACGTTAAACTCGTTGTTGCTAATAATGTCATTTACTTTTCTTGCTTCTTCTGCAGCGCCGGGTAATTGTTGCACAAAGCCTTCCAGGTTAGGGTCGCCAATTATTAAAGCATTGTTTGCATACGAACGTTTAATCTGTGTACGGTAATCAGCTGTTGCCAGTTGTCTTATCATGCCGGCGCTTACACACAGCGGCTTGCTTTGTGTGGCACTATCCTGTAATAGCTCCCACGGGTAAGCTGCAGAATCTTTATCCAGTCTCCATAAAATATTATATTGATTTCTTACCGCATCTTTAAAATCATTTGGAATCAACAATTCAAAAAATGTTTTGGCTAATTGTGGTGTCCACCTGTTGTCGGTAGATATTTTATCAATAAAATTACGGATGATGGCAGGGTTGCTGCTCAGGTTACGCACTTCTTCTCTTGCGGAGCCTGTAGAAGCAGAAAATTTTAAACTGTAAACGGGGGTTGTTTCTACACCAACTGAAACCCTTTGCCACCAGTCTTGCTGGTAATCGAGTGGTACTCTTTTTCTGTTACCGGTTAATTTTTTTATTTTGTTATTGGGCAACACGATGTTTAGGTGTTGGTCTGCTTCTAATTTTTTTAAGGTATAAAATGCCTGCAGGCTGCGGTCTTCATACAACTCAATAAATTCGATTATTTCTATTTTGTGCAATACAGGATTATTAAGTCCTTCAATACTGTTATTTGCTTTTTTAACTGCAAGGATGATTGACTTAAGCGAGCTTTCAATGCTAAGTCCTCCATAACCTCCACCAACAATCAATGCAGAGATACCAATGCCTGACTGAAAAATAGCATTAAACTCTTCTTTGTTCGTTGCTTCAAAATCTCTTAACTCCAGCAGGTATTTGGTTAACCCCTGGGTTGCACTCAACTCCAGCTGGTAGCCATTTAACTCACCCAGTTCGCCCAACCCAACAATAACAGCACCTTTTGGAGATGAAGAATAAGACAGGTAAACTTCACTTGTTCCAATTCCTCCGGGATAAATACCCAACGTATATTTCTCTCTTAGCATTCCGTTAAAACAACTGTCCAGCACTTTCTCAGCACTCATAATACCATCCTTATTAAAATGACCTGTAAGCAGAGGAAATTGAGCACAATCAAGGTTACCATTGCTCATGGTTATTTTCAACGGCGTTTCTGTGGTAATTTCTTTTTCTTTATTTTTTATGCCCATTGCAATCTGCTCAATATTGCCTGCATTTACCGGTTCTATTTCATATTTTGGATTGTCAACAAGCTGGCTACCACCTCTTGATAGCGGTGGTGTTTTACTTAACAGGGAAGTGGTGCCGGTTTCTAATAACTCTGCAAAGGCGTTAAATATGTCAGGTTCATTGGCCAGTTCGCCATGCGTTGTAAGGCAGTAGTAAACTGCATTGCGCTCAATCAGTTCTTGCGGAATACCACTGGCCCAGGTAACACTTCCATCTCCATCGGGGGTACTTTTAAATACCACACCATTGTCCCTGCCAGTATTTTCTATTTCGTACGTGGCAGTAGTAGCATCAGATTTTCCTGCCACGTAGATAATGTTTTTATAATCGATGCTGCCTTTGTTGTTGAGAATATTGTCTCTGAAACTTGTATAGCTTTTTATTACTTCATCACCCGGAGGGGTGCCAATATTTTGTGAATTGGCTATCAGGTCCTGCCACGTTTTTTGTTTCGAAAAATCGTATGGTGTGGTACTCAATGGCAACAGGTGATATAAACCGGGGCATTGAGAAAATACCTGTAGCAATTCTTTTTTGCCATGCTTTAAATCAATCATGCTTAGTTTACTGATATTGCCGCCACGACCACTCAGTGTTTCGGGTATTAAAAAAGAACCACCCAATGGTGCACCGAGGAACAAGAGTTTAAAACCCGGAGAACTATTCAAAGCCTGCCATTGTGCGCCACCCAAAATAAATTCTCTAAAAAACACCCCTCCCATGCTATGTGCAATAACATGGATAGGCTGTTTTTTTGCAAGCAATATTTTGATGGTATCATCTAATTTTTTTGCTTCCTCCGTTAATGATTTTCTCCAGTCGTAGCCAAAGGGCAACACATCATATTTATTGGATAAAAATTTTGCCAGTTTAAGATAGCTGCTGCCCATCAGTGAGGGAGCAGAAATGTTAGCGGCATTGATATCTAACTTAATTAAATCACCTTTTACAAAACTCCAGAAATCAACCCACACCTTATTATCATCTTTGTATAGGTTGCTACCCATAATGCCCGGCAAAATAATGGCAATGGGTTTTGTGCCTGTTATTTTCCCCAGGTCCATTTTAACTTCAGCAGTAACAAAAGGAGCTATTGCAGCATTTCTGTTGGCATCAGAAATATCTGCTTCCTGTAAGGTTTTAAAGCCCGCTATTACATCTGTTGCAGCACCCAATGCTCTTGTGATGGCTTCCTGCGAATCTTTGCTGCGGAAATAATGTATGTGGTCGGTGTCTTTGGCATCATCAAGAAAAAACCAAATCTCTTTTTTTCTTGGCGTGCCAAAATACATCGACCAGGTATCTACCACCATATCATTTTTGCGTCGGAAATACAACTTGGTTAAAATTACCAGCAGCGCTTTAAGTTCTACATGCAGGGTACAGTTACCTGATATTACGGTCAGTGGTGATTCAATAATATTAGCAGGATTATTCAGCATTTTAATAAAGGGCGAATCAGGCACCATGGCTTCTATACCCGGCAGTACATCTACATTGCTTTTAGTGGCAGCAACTTCTGCCAGCAATGATTTTAGGGCTGCATACACAGGGTTTGCTACAATGCCTGTTGATATACCGATGAAATTAAGGATGGTGTTCAGGTAATGGTCAATCCTGTCTGATAGTAACGATGTGCCCATAGAAGGGCTTGCCACACGTATAAATTTTTGAACAATTATATTTTTCTTTTTAGCGAGCGTATTAATGTTGACCATGTATTTTTTACTATCGCTGCCATCAGTAAAAAGGCCCATTTCAATTTCGCTAAAACCAACATTAGTATTAGTGGCACTGCATCTTGCCAGTACATCGCCTACCAAACCCCCACGGCTATGTGTTATTAAATGCAGTGTACAATTATTGGGTAGCAGTTGTAGCAAATCAGCTACGTTTTGTAAAGGTGATTGGGTAAAGGTTTTATGATCGTAGGTTAAAATATTTTCGCCGTAGGTGGAAGTAATAAAATTCCACAGGCCAAACTGCCTGTTATCCAGTAATGCGCCAAAAGCTCCTTCTGTATTGGAATTGGTGCCGTGGATGAATAATAAAAAGGGCTTGTTTACTTCTGCGATGGAGCCGGCAATCTTTTTTCTCATGGTATTGTCGAGCAAAAAAAGACCAGGCTGAGGCTGTACTTTATCTTCTACTTTTTGTGCCAGGTCGTGTACCGTGTTACCAACAATGACGGCCTGTTTTTTCTTAAAGAAATTAAACACGTTAATGGCAAGATCTGTTACAATATTTCTGTCACTTGTAGATGAAAGTGCAGCAGGAACCTCAAACCCATCTTCCTCCATTCCTCTTTTTCCAGAGAGGTTGAATATTTCCTGAAACTCATTTGCATTACCTATCCAGGTGCTGCTGTCTTCAAACTTTATTTCTACAATATCATCCTCATTGTGTACCTCAATTTCGTTTCGGGACCCAAGGCTGCGGGCATTACTTACATTTACCGACTTTACCATTTCAAAGCCATCTGGCGAAGCACTTTCTGTAGTGATGGCGTTCTCACTGCCATTAACGATTAATTTGCGAAGCATACGTTTGTTTTTGGGGTGTAACTAATTTTGCGGGAGAGGGGTTTTTTGCAAGTGGAATTAGCGGTAGGGATAACAAAATACTGTTTTTATTTTGCTTTTAAAATAAAATGCAAGTTAATTTTTTGGGTAGTTTTTTTTAATTGAATTTTTGTTTTAACTGCAGGCAGATACCAATTACAATAATACCCGGTAGATAAAAAGGCTAAGGCCGATTCCGTTAAACTGAAAAGGGAGAATAATTACAGGCAGCGAAAAGGGAGTAAATACTTTTCTTGCTGCTGATTAGCTTAATTTAGATGTAGGCAAGGCTATGGCTTAGGGATCAATTGTTTTTCTAACACCATAAACTCTAATGTTTGCAAATGTTTACCAGTTAAAGCATCTTCTGCAAAAGGTTTTCTTTCGCCTGTATCCTGGTAACCATATCGCAGGTACCAGGTAATCAATTCTTCCCTGGCACTTATAACCATCATGTAAATTGAGGTGCATTGTAATTGCTGTGCATATTCTTCTGCCGCTTTTAATAATTGTTTGCCAATGCCAAAGCCCTGCGATTTTGGAGCTACACTAAACATGCCGAGGTACATTCTCTTGTCGTGTTGCTGCAGGTTTACACAGCCTGTTATTTCCTGTTGCTCGTTGGTAAATTTTACCATAACACTGTTGGTTTGCTGCATTACTTCGTTCAGGTTATTTTCATCGGTCCTAACTTCGCCCGCTATCAGGTGTGCTTCGGTTGTCCAGCCTTGTTTGGAACTTTCGCCCCTGTAGGCGCTGTTTAACAATACGGTAATTTCTGCAACATCAGCAGTTGTTGCAATGGCAATGTGGGGGTTTGTAAATGCATGCATAAAGTAGCGAAAGTAAAATATTTTGTGTAATTAATGGGTGTAATTTTTTT
>JAYWAU010000372.1:0-10623 GCA_043782265.1 Ferruginibacter sp.
AGTTTTACCTGATTGGTTAGATGTTTTTGTTTTGCGTGTAAAGTCCAGGATATAAAAAACGGAACCATAAAAAGTAGTTGCCTGTCCAACATTTCTTCCTGCAACGGTTGTGTTGCCGCCACCAACAAGGGATAATTTATGGTTGGGTGTTACAACATATTTAAAATTGGCACCAATGGTGGTTGCATTCATTTTATTGCTAGGGAAAGGCATATTGTTTTTGCTGATATCAAAACCTCCAAGTGTTGTCCATTTGTTTAACACCGCTTCTGCAATTAATTTGCCGGTTCGGTAGCCTGCTCTAAAATTATAATTGGAAGCGTTTGGCATTTCTACTTCGTTGCTAAGATGTAATTGTGTGTCGTAATAGGAGGTACGGTCAATTTTTACATTGTCCCTTACAACATAGGTGGCAGAACCGGTTACGAAAAATTTTCCTACCTGGTAATCGAGCATCACTCTTGCAGAAGCTGTTTTGCTATGCAATCCAATAGACAACGGAAGAAAATCTGCCACATAATTTGTAAGCGGAACTGAAACTCCTCCAATGGTATACAAAGAGAAAGTTCCGGGCCCCCATTGTTTTTCAACCGGCATCCATTTTACATACAGGCTTAGATCCTGTATACCCTTCATTCCATGCAGTGTACCGGCAGACGCTTTTGTTGTAATATAAGGAACATTAAACAACAGGTTCAATTTTCCGCTAACACCATAAGCCCCCATTAATAAAAAGGTTTGTGAACTTACAGTTCCAAGGTTAAGGTTCTCTCTTTTTAAGGAGCCTTCCCAATAGCTTTTCCAACTGTTGTAGCTATACATGGGCCCAACACAAAATTGTTTTTTCTCCATCATAATGGCATCCATATCTGTTTGTGCATGGCTAATCAATGGTGATGTTATGATCAGAAAAACGGTTATTAATGGAATTGACAAAAAGTATTTCATTGCTGCTTTTTTATATATTTTCATTTCTTAATCAGGTTGTAAGCTGAAAAATGTTTATTTGAATTTTATGCTGAAACCAAGGTTAACTACATAGTCTGCAAACGCCGCATCACCCTGTACATGCTTTCCTTGTTTAATACTGTTTTCTTTATCGGTTACACTTTGTGTTCTGTTACGTGCTACAGCAAAAGGTAAAGAAACAAAGAAATTCATCTTTTTTACCTGGTATGCAACAGCCGGCTCAAAAGACCATATATAACCGGGCCTGCGGAAATCACCACTACCACCAACAAGGTCATGCACTGGTAAACATTCTAATTTAGCTCCTGTAGCAACTGTTAAACCATGTACATGATTGAAGGAGTAATTAAAACCAGCCCTCAACATATATTGATCAGGTACACTACAAAAGGCTTCATTCGCCAGGCTGGGAACCAGTGTTTCGCGGTAAGTCCTCACACCATTTTGTTCTCTTGGGTTGATGAGGTAATAAAAATTACCATACATGCCAAAATTGCGTTTGAAATTATAATAGGCATTTAATTCGGTAGTAAAGCCTGTACCACCATCGCCCAGTTGTATTGACTGATCAACCGTACGCAACGCCTTGGTTCCGCCTGGTCCTACATTGTACCAGTAGTCTTTAAAGTTATCATCGCCGGTTGGTAATTTAATTCCCATGCCAGCCTGGATATTACCTTTTGTATTTTTCTTTGGATTCAGCAACCACCGATAGGCCGCAAAGCGCATATCGCCCAATCCAAAAGAATGCATAGTGTGCCTTTCTTTTTTTACATATGCCCCATTTACAAGCCCATGCTCGTACAGGGAAGAACGGGCATTTGATAAAACAGGCACATCCACCATAAAAGACCAGCGATCATTTACTATGCGTGTCAATGCGATGTCAACACTTGTTTGATGGTTAATAACTTCGGTACCATCTATTAACCGTTGTTTATTTTGTACCGTTCCGGAAAAATGGCGGAACGATCTGAAAGCTCGGGATGTTGAGCTTAATTGCCAAGCACCCTTGTCATTTTCATCAGGATGCAACATGTTAATATTACCTGTACTTCTTACTGCTACACAACCTTGTGCAGATGTTTGAATGGAAAGGGCCACTATAAATATTACTGATAAAAAGAATTTCATGTTTTGTTTTTTAGTAGTTATGGTTATTATTTTTTCATTTTTAGTTTGCCGGTAACATAGCCGCCTATTTTTTTGCCCTGCTCCGTACTTACAATACAGGAAGGATGAAAATGAATCCCACCATAAAACCTGGCTAAATTATTTTCCAAAGCAGCTTCCCTAAAAGAAGTGAATCTCCGGTTTTGAATACCAAATTCCAATTCTGTGCTGTCGGTATAAGCAAAATGATCACCATAAATATCCGTAAGTGCTTCTGCTGCCGCAGATGAAATGGTAGAGTGGCCACAGGTATATTCAGGAAACCCCGGTGTTTGCAGATACGGTCTCCAGTTAGGATCAATGTATTTGTTGATGACCGTTTCGGGCCGTACGGTGTTGTAGGTATATTTAACCTTCCAGCATTGAATAAAAGCATCAAACAAGGCAATGGAAGTTTTTGCATAAGCGTACACTGTTTCTGCATAATCAGATTTGGCAGTTTTTGCCGCAATGCCAATTACACTCATCCAGTGACCGGAAGGCGAAAACTTTTTTGTAGCAAACATTACATGGCCGGATACATTGAGCTTAAAAGGATTGTCATCCCAAAATTCTGCAATGTGTTTTTGCTCATCGGTTAAGCTATCTGTTGCATTTTTTATTGCCATCACCTGTTCGTAATATTTACCGCTTTTATCAGTAATGTTAAAAGGAATGGGTGGTGGTGGTAAAAATTGTGTAGCGCTGTCAATAGCCATGGTCCTTATTTCCATCCAATGTGGCTCTGCTGCCTGTGCATACATTGGAGGCGTTGGAACCCAGCGGCCAGGTTCATCTCTTACAGTATATTTTTCAGCACTTCTTGTCTGGGCATAATTATCTTTTTTACTCCAGCGAATGATGCTGGCACTCATACTGTCTGCAAAAGTTTGAGATGCTTTTTCTATATCATCCGGCAGACCTTTATCCCGTGCCAACGTTAAAATGCTGTCTTTAAACAGCTGCATACTGCCTTCGGGAAAAGTAACTGCTTCTCCTACTTTTATATAACTCAGCAAAGCAGCCAATTCAAAATCTATTGGTGTATTGGCTGTAGGTTTTGCAACATCAGTAAGCCCATGTAACTGCCCCGCTAATGACTGGTATTTTTTAGGATACCCTGCAGCTATGATTTCATAAGCTGCGACAGCGCCATAAGTATAATTACGGGCCGCAATCATTGGTGGAAAATTGTTTCCCATTACTACACTGTTTAATTCGTGTACGGTATTGGAAAATAGCTGGGCGTCATGCAGGTAGGCCTTGTATTCCACATTTGGTTGGCAGGAATACAATGATGCTACAATGCAAAGACATACAAGAAGTCTTTTCATTTTTTTTGAGAATAAATAAGTAGAGAAATAATGACATTCAACCACCTGAAGGGGTCGTTGTCAAGAAGAAAACTTTATACTGATTGCGGAGGCTTGATCAGTTTTTGCAAGTGGGTAGAACCACTGTTGATAAAGGGTTTAATAGCATACACGGACAAATCTGCCGTAAAGGAAACGTGTTTCCATGAGGGAATATCGTTTGTAAAATCCGATACAGCAAATTTTAAAAGAGTACTGCTTTTACCGGGCATTTTTTTACCATCATTGTTACCTGCAACATCATTTACCTTACCGAAATAATCATTCGACTTTTCCTGCAGGTTAATTTTTTCTGTATGCCTGATGCATTGTAAGTACATAGTATCGTTCTGCACCTTACGTTGCACGTACACATAAGTTTCTCCATCAACGGTTATTTCGCCGTTCGTTCTTTCAAAGCTAGACCATGAATTTTGATACGGTAAGTTGATAGGAATTTTTAAAGTAAACAAATCCTGCTCATTGAAATTGTTCTTATCCAGCGCAGCTTCAAGCCTGTTATCTGCATGCTGCATGGCTATGGTAAACCATAATTTGTAGCCTATTGTATTAAATACAAATAGCATTAATAATAGTATGGCAGCAGTTTTACGCATTTTTGGAAAAGTGAAAGTAAGGAATAATCTTATTGCTGGCGCATTTCAGCCAAATTATTTTTAATAATAATTAAAAAACCGACCGGAATCTCTTCCATAATTTTTATTATCAAGAGGATAATCAATCCTTTATGATGCCGATCAGGAGGTACTTATAAAAATGTATTTTACTTATTGATAAAAGTTTTCCTGTCTACACCAATACCTGTTAGTGTAACGCTTTTCCAGTTAGGGGGCAACGCTGTTTTAATTTGTGTAATGCCTTTGGAAGTAATTTCCAATCCGCCAAAACCCATTAGCACACTTTGTAAAATACCGCCGGCGCCTGTTGCA
This sequence comes from Ferruginibacter sp., assembly GCA_043782265.1. Taxonomy (GTDB): domain Bacteria; phylum Bacteroidota; class Bacteroidia; order Chitinophagales; family Chitinophagaceae; genus Ferruginibacter. Next base: position 4,424 of record JAYWAU010000372.1, read on the forward strand.
AAATAGGGATTTGTTCCACCTTTTGTTTCTGCAATCACCCTTAAAGGCGGATTTAAATTTGGCAGGTATGCATCCTGGAAAAAATGATACGCTTTTGCACCATCTCCAAGCCTTGAGTATAACAAGGTAAAAACTGCCTGTGTCATTGCCGGTGTACCTTCGTTTGGTACTCTTGTTTCGTAATATTCAAGGTCTTTTTTTATTTGCTTTGTATCAGTTATTTCTTTTAGCGGGTATGCCAGTAAATTTACGTCACCCTGTTTAATACCTTCGCCAGCATAGCTTGCATGTTCCCTGGTAACACCATCATTCATTTTTAAAATTGGGATGTTATTGGCAACATTCATCCAATCGGCTTCTGGTTTTAAACCCAATAAAATGGCAGCTTCTGTAGCATGTTGCAGCACTGCTTTTGCAGCAGCATTGGTAAAGGCATCATTGTCTACATTTTCTGCCCATTCATCAGATGCTACCACATTTTTAATTTCATAATTTCCAGGGCCGTTTCGTTCTACCCGACTTGCCCAAAACATGGCTGTTTCTTTTAAAATGGGAAAGCCTTTTTCTCTCAGCCAATCTTTATCCTGTGTTACACAATAATAATTCCACGCAGCAATGCCTACGCAGGCGGTGATGTGGTGTTCAAACGGGCCGCTCAATGCCCATACAGGGGTTTCCTCTACACCGGTACCGGCACTTTCCCAGGGAAACATAGCACCTTTATAACCATGATTAAAAGCATTTTGTTTTGCGGCTCCCAGGCGCTGAAACCTGTATTCAACAAGGCTTTTTGCCATCTCCGGGTGCAATACCAATATAGCAGGATACATCCAAAGTTCCGTATCCCAAAAAACATGGCCATTGTAACCCAACCCACTTAAGCCCATTGGTGAAGGACTTAATGAAGTGCCTTCTCTTACAAAAGAATAGAGGTGATACATCATACTGTGCACATCCTGCTGTGCCTGTAGGTCGCCATCAATAGTAATATCGCTTTTCCAAATTTCATCCCATGCTTTATTGTGAAATTGGATAAGCCTGTCACGTCCTTCTAATTTAGCGGTGATGGTCATGCGTTCTGCTTCATTCAACGGGTCATCATGATGGGCAGAAGTGATGGAAGAACCTGCAATAGAAAAGCGATAGCTTTCTCCCGCTTTTATTTTTTTGGTAAACTTCATCAGGTGCATATTGTTATCCCACATTTCATGAATTACTTTCGGCTCTTCACCATGCTTTTCGCTAAACAAAAAAGTATTGGAAGCACACATCAATAATTTGCCTGTAGGACTTTTAGCGGCAGATGTAAGCAGGCTGATCACTACATGTGGTCTGTCAATTTCATTATAATAATTCTGAACATCTTTTAAAGCATCAGGGGCTTCCATTACACTGGCACTTGTTATAGTAATGTCTTTTTTTGCAGTAATGGTAACATCCATCAGCACCGTAAAAGGAAGCTGGCGCAACGAATAATACGTATAACTCACATCTGCCTTGTCGCCATAATTAAATGCAGTTGTAAAATTTGCATGGTGCATATCAAGTTGTTGTTTCATGTTAGCTGCATCTGCAGTTCCAATGCGTTTGCCATCAACTTCCAGGTACATATTTAGCAGGTTAAAACTTTTTAAAAAGTTACTTACTCTTCCCCGGCCATAAAGATCGTATGCGCCAGCCAGTACCACATCTTTTACCTTAAAAGGTTCAGGAGAAGAGACTACCCCAATCATACCATTGGCAACTGTAACACCATAATAAGTGTTAGGATCTATTTTATTAGCGGTGATTGTCCAGGGGTCTTGCGCAGCAGCAGCTGTTGTAAAGGCCAATGAAATCAGTATGACAATAAATTGTTTTTTTAGCATAGCAGGCAATTGTAATTTGAAATGTATATATTTTTTAAAAGTAGACAATACCGTACAAAATTGGATATATAATTTGAGTTGGTAAAGCTTTTTTAAAATAAGCCCTTCAGATAATTTTTCGCAAACCATGTTTAATAAGCAAGTATTTATTCTTCAGAAAAAAAACATCAACTTTATAAATCATATTCGTTTATTAAAAACTTATTTTTTACGCTGAAAAAGATAGCACCTGATAAATGGAAACACTTTTTTGTGGGTATACCCTTGGGGATAGTCCTTGAGTTTATTTGTGTTTATTTTTTTCCGCTACACCTGCTCTTTGCAACAGCAGCAAGTTTTATAATTTTACTGGCGGGCTGTTATGCATTTGAATTATTTTCTTTAATTACCGGCAAAGGCCATTATGAATTATTAGATGTGTTGGCAGGAGTGATTGGCGGAGTTGTTGGGATTGGCGCAGTTTTATTAAGCATGAGTTATTAGAGAAAGGAGGCAAACATTATGTTATAGGAGTTTTAATTCTTTCACTGCCAGCCTTACAATATTTCTTGATAATTTATCTGCTTCAATATTATAATTGATTACAGCTGTATTTTTTTGATGTGCTTTTATTTTTACAAATTCAACAGGTAAGGCGTTGGTTATAGCCAATAATTTCATCACAAGGTCTGCATTAGAGATGGCGGTTCCTTTTTTTGTAATAAAATTTTGTGTTGAAAATTTACCTGACCTTGCCTGTAATCCGGTTACATATTGACTATCTGTAACAACTTTAATTACAGGCATTTTTGTATTGGATTGTTGAATGTATTCAAATGCCTTAATAACTGCTGTTAGTTCCATTCTATTGTGTGTTGTGTTCAATTCTTTACCTGATAATATTATTTTTTCTCCTTCCATAAAAACAATGGCCACCCAGGCCCCCAGGCACTGTTGTGTGTGACAACTGCCATCAGTATAAATTTCAATCTTTTGCAACAGCATGCTCATTTGTTTAATTGGTGAAGATAGGATTACAGGGACTGCAAAAACCTGATGTGGATTATTTTCAGCGTATAAATTCTTTACCTTTAAAAGAAAGAAGTTTTTAAAAGATGATCATACAATATTGCTCAGACCTGCATTTAGAGTTTTCTCAAAATAAAAAATTTATTGCAAAGCACCCACTTATTCCCAGGGGGGATATACTATTATTGGCAGGCGATATTGTACCCTTTACCGAAATAGAAGAACAGGCGGATTTCTTTAATTACATCGCTGATAATTTTAAAATAACTTATTGGGTGCCCGGTAATCACGAGTACTATCATTCCAATATTTTGTACAGAAGTGGCACAATAAAAGAAGCCATAAGAAGCAATGTGTTTTTAGTAAATAATTATACAGTACAGTTAACAAATCTGCGATTGATCTTTTCAACTTTATGGTCTAATCTTTCGCCTGAAAATTATTTAACTGTACAAAACAGAATGGCCGATTTTAGTGCTATACAACACAATGGTCAAAAATTCACGCCTTATAATTACAATGATTTACACCAGCAATGCAAAGAGTTTATTGTTCATTCTTTGGCTACCAAAACAGCTGCTGCAACAATTGTTGTAACACATCATATTCCTACTTTTTTAAATTATCCTGCAAAATATAAAAGAGATGTTTTGAATGAGGCTTTTGCTGTAGAATTGCACGATTTGATAGAAGCGAGCAGTATTGATTACTGGGTGTATGGCCATCATCATGTAAATACGCCAGCTTTTCTGATTGGCAAAACACAACTTCTTACCAATCAGCTTGGGTATATTAAATACAAAGAACATAGCGGGTTTAAAAATAATGCCGTGATTGAATTATTCTAATCAATTTGCAGGTTTTAAAAATACTACAATCCACTATGTTGAAATTTTAATATTTTTACGGTAACCATTAATTGTCCTAAGTGACGCATTGTATGTTCTGCTCCGTGCACCAATAAGCCAATCACAGTTGAAGGAAGTAATTTACGCCCCACACCCCTAAAGTCGGCAAGTATTTTCTCATCTGTTTCTTTTAATTGAGTCAGTGCCTTTTCAACCTGTTGATCAAATCTATCTAATAAGATAGCCACTGACAAATCAATTTGAGGCGATATATCTTCAGCATGCAATTGTTCAAGTTGTATCGAACTAAGCGTTGCTGCTTTTGCATAAGTAAATACCCTGTCTAACACACCGGATAAATGTTGTAGATGAAAGCCCGGCGATGCAACTTCTGCTGGTCTTTCCCAAAGTAAGCTGTCCGGAAAATGCTGCATCAGTGCAATCAATTCTTCTCTCGCCTGTAATAAAGCATGCGCCACAGGTTGTAATAAAGCGGGGATATCAGCAACAGGTCCTCTTTGCCAAACTTCTAACAAAGGTTGATGTGTATTTTGCATGATGAAATAAGTTGAACTGCAACATTATTACAATTCAGTGATAAAGCAAATAGCCAATGAATATTCATTGGCTATGTTAAATAATATAAACTGCTTTAATAACTTTTTAAAAGCAAGGCAGCAATAGTTTAAAAATTTGGATGTAAACGCCAATGAGGAATTTTTGCGCTGATGATTTTTTTAAGACCATTTAATTTTGTAACCAATGATGTTTTGTTGTTTTTATGTTCTACCCTAAAACTGTCAGAAAGGTCGGGCTTTGCAGTAATTGCACCATTAATTTGCCGGTAATTTAATTCAGGAGTAGCTTCTTTAAGAAGTCTTTCTTTAATAACAGGATCATTTACACAGGCAATTGCACATGCTTTATCAAAGTTGGAATGCATACCATAACTCTCTAAAATTGCGGGTGCATCTTTAAACTCTGAAAATTTTGTATACTTTTTTACAAAAAAATAATTTGTAGTGTTGATTGTTTTTGTATACGATGTGTAATACAGTTCCATAAGTGTTTTTTTTATTTACGTTATAAATGCAATAAAGTATTTCATTTATAGGTAGATTTTTATTGACTTTTGCAACAGTATATTGGAATATTTAAAAAGCAGTAATTGTATGAGCTAGTCTCTATAAGTGTAAAAGGAATAAAAGATTGGGGGCTTGTTTACAGGATTGGAAAGAGAAGTAAAAGACTGAAATATTTTAATTTTCAATTAATAATTATTTAGCATTTGCCGTGCCAGAAATTAATTTATCAAAAAATAAGAATTAAAAAAGGAACAGAGGGGAATTGGAAAATTTATTTATTCAGGGGATATTGAAGATGACGGATTGTTGTAAGGGTTGTGTAAAACTACAGTATTTTTTTTCATCTGCAAGAAGTAAATTATTATTTTTCGTAAAAATGAATCTTTGCTAAGGGTGTTTCAAGCTAAAAGTTATACCTAATATTTGTTGTAAATCGGTTGTTTGATTTTAAAATGGCAACAAAGTACAGTTAGAATTGATGGTTATCTTATCATTACATTTGTTAAGTAAAAATAATTTATTATGCCATTTATAGAAATAGAAAAGTTACCAACAAAAGAAATATTCCCCGGGTTTACTGCGCAAGGTGTTCATACTGGCACATTGAGTTTTATGTACCTTACTGTATTGCAAGGTGCAACAGTTCCCGAGCATGCGCATCCGCATGAGCAGGTTTCGCAGGTGTTAAGCGGAAGTTTTGAGTTAACTGTTAATGGAGAAACAAAAGTTCTGCAATCCGGAATGGCAGCAGTTATTCCATCCAATACGCCCCATAGTGGCAAAGCCATTACGGCCTGTAAATTGTTGGATGTTTTTAATCCAGAAAGAGAAGACTATAAATTTTAACTATGAATTTTAATCTTACAAATAAAACGGCACTTGTTTGCGGCGGATCACAGGGTTTAGGATTGGCCACCGCTAAAGAGTTGGCATTGCTTGGTGCGACTGTAATTTTAGCTAGCCGTACGGAAGCTAAATTGGCCACAGCCTTACAACAATTGGATGGCACAAAGGGGAAACAACATCAATACCTGGTAATAGATCTTTCGGTGCCCGATGAAGCCCAATCAATTGTGGCAAACTGGATTTTAAAAAATGGGGCGATTCATATATTAATAAACAATGCCGGCGGGCCGCCAGCCGGACCGATGATAAATACTGCTGCTGCTGAATTGGAAAAAGCATTTCTTACCCATGTTGTAAGCAGCCATTTGTTAGCACAACTTTTATTGCCGGGTATGCGGCAGGCAGGTTTTGGCCGTATTATTAATATTGTTTCCACCGCAGTAAAGCAACCTATTAACGGCCTTGGAATTTCCAATGCTGTAAGGGCTGCCTTAGCTAATTGGGCCAAAACACTGGCAAATGAAATTGGCCATGGCGGCGTTACA
>JAYWAU010000373.1:0-3836 GCA_043782265.1 Ferruginibacter sp.
CGTACAATTATTTCGGTTGTGCTGTTTTTATTTATTAAAACCGCATTACTTTCTATATTTAATTCAACCCTGCGCAAAACACTATTTGCCCCTGAAAAGCCTCCAAGGTGATATTCTATTTTATTCTTAACAACTGCAGAACCGGACGAGTAGCCTTCGAGTTTAAACATTATATAACCACTGTTCCATGTCCAAAACATCCCGTTCAACGGATCCAGCGCATTGGTTTGGGCCCCGCTTACATTCTTTAAACTATCTATTCCAATTAAAAAAGAAAGTGTTTTATAAGAGCCGTTTGAAGCCATAAATGAAAAACTTTTGGAAGCCGAATCCTCTTCATTAATCAAATGGTAACTATTTTTTTCGGCTGCTATTTTTTTTTCGACTGTCTGCAGTTGTACATTGCTGATGTAATATTTTAAAGCATTTATATTAAAAGTTTCATTCCAGCAATTGATATAGTTGCCTGAGTCCAATATAACAGGAAGATTATTTATGGTATTGATAAAAGAAATTTTTATAGTGACATTTGTTTGCTTGTTTGCCTGGCACGCTGCATCCAATGTATTAAAGCAGGCTATAAAAAAAAATACAACTCCCAACAAAACATTCACTTTCATAGCTTCGAATTTACCTTATTTCCTTAAATGATAAGGTGTTAAATTATTGATTTACCTATCTTTATTTATTAAGACTAAAAAATTTTACATTTGCAGGTAACGAATAAAGAGTTGATGTTAAAAGGAATATATCATTCATTAACAGAGCGTAAGCGTCTGGGCAAAAAATCATTTGCTGTTTTAATTGATCCCGATAAGGTCAATGATGACAATTTGGAGCAACTGATAACATTGGCAGTAAGTGCAAGCGTTGACTATTTTTTAGTTGGCGGCAGTCTTGTAATTTCCAATTACCTGGATGAATGTTTGCAATTGATAAAAAGAAAATGTGCCATTCCTACAGTGCTATTTCCGGGTAGTCCTTCACAGGTTAGTAAATATGCAGATGCATTACTGTATCTCTCTTTAATAAGTGGCCGTAATTCGGAACTATTGATTGGTCAGCATGTTGTATCTGCGCCAATTGTTAAAAAAAGTGGTCTCGAAATAATGTCCACCGGTTACATGGTGGTTGATGGCGGAGCCCCAACTACAGTTTCTTATATTTCAAATGCAAACCCCTTACCTGCGGATAAAAATGAAATTGCAGTATGTACCGCAATGGCAGGAGAAATGTTGGGTATGTCGCTAATTTATATGGATGCGGGCAGTGGTGCCAAGCGACCCATTTCTGAAAGTATGATTGAAAAAGTGGCACAGGCTATTGAAGTGCCATTGATTATTGGCGGAGGGATTACTGAACCTGAAAAAGCATACCTAAACTGCAAAGCAGGCGCCGATGTAATTGTTGTAGGTAATGCGATTGAAAAAGATGCATCACTTATTACAGAAATGTCTGCAGCAGTGCATAGTGTAGGTATAAGGACAATTTAAAAACTCAACTTTTTTACAAGCTCATCATTTCTTTAAACTTCACTGCCTGCCTTCTGCTTACTTCTACTTTTTCGCCACCTCTTAGTTCCAATAATAATCCTCCATTAAAGTAGGGTTCAATTTTTTCAATCATGCGCATATTTACTATGTGCTTGCGGTTGGCACGAAAAAATATTTTTTCGTCCAGCCGCTCTTCCAATGCATTTAATGATTTTAAAATAAGTGGTTTGTTACCCGCAAAAAATACTTTGGCATAATTGCCTACACTTTCAAACAAACGAACTTCTGATAACTTAACAAACCAGCAGCGCTCTCCGTCTTTTACAAAAACCTGGTCGTTTTCTGTAAGCAAACCTCTGTTAAAAGCCTGTTGTGCGGCGAGTTCTTTTTCTTCTGCCTGCTGTAATTTTTGCAATGCATCAGCCAAACGTTTCGGCTCTATTGGCTTCATTAAATAATCCAATGCATTTACTTCAAAAGCTTTTAACGCATACTCGTCGTAGGCAGTTGTAAAAATTACATGCGGCGCTTTATCCAATTCTAACAACATATCAAAACCTGTTTTACCAGGCATTTGAATATCTAAAAAAATCAGGTCTGGGCTAAGCGCATCAATCTTTTCTATGCCTTCAGTGGCATTCGCAGCTTCGTCTATTACTTCCACATCCGGAAACTCAAGCAGTAATTTTTTTAATTCATTTCTTGCCAGTCGTTCATCATCAATAATAATCGCTCTTTGCATACAATTGTTTTGTTAGTTTATAAAGCAGCAACAGGCATGGTTATCCTGGATTCCACCATATCCGAATCTACATTTTTAATTTCAAAAGTGGCTTTGCCCTGGTACAGCAAATTAAGCCTGTACTGTGTACTAATTACGCCAAATCCTTCGCCATTTACATAGCTGCTTAGCTGCCCTGAGTTTTGCACAACCAGTTCATGGTGGTCGTTTACAAAATCAGAAATAACCTTTATTGTGCCCCCGTTTATTTTTTTACTTATGCCGTGTTTAATAGCATTTTCAACCAGAGTTTGTAACATCATTGGTGGAACAGGTTGCCCTAATGTATCTTCATCAATGTCCATCTCAATGGTAAGGCGCTCTTCAAAACGCATTTTTTCCAAAGCCAGGTAATCTTTTACAATATTCAGTTCCCTTTCTAAAGGAACTGTTTCTAATTTTTCTGCCTGCATACTGCTTCGCAAAATATTACTTAATTCTGTGATGGCGGTTCTTGCACGGGTTGGATTTTCATCAACCAATGCTCGTATGCTGTTTAATGCATTGAAAATAAAATGTGGATTAATATGAGATTTGATTGTTTTAAGTTCTAACTCTTTTACTACAGCTTGTAATTTTAAAGTATCAACTTCCTGCTTACGGTTACGCTCCACATAATGAAAGGTGTAATAGATAAGGTTCCAGATAAAGAGAAGGAAGAAAAAGCTGATAAAAGTTCTTGTTATTTCATTGGCCAAAGAAATTTTTGGACCTCCTGTGTCACTAAGTTTTAATGCCTTTTCAATTCCAACATCTGTGCAGGCATATAAAATCGCAAACAATATAGTTAAAAGAATAAATAAAATAATTTGGGTCTCTAGGGGTTTTCCCAGCACCTTATATTCCCTGATTACCATCCTCATAATATGGGTAACTAAAATACCTAACACAATACTAACAAGGATCAATATAAAATAATGATCGACTTTACGAACTGATAAGGTTAAATAGAAAAAGGCAGAGATTGCCATATTTGCGCCCCAGCCGGTAAGTTGACAAATCCAGTATTTAGATATCCTTTTTAACATAAGAGTACAAACATACAAATTACCGGAATGTAACAGCAGCCAGTTTTTTATTAATGGTGAAATGCAGTTGTAAGAGGTTATTTGAACAATATTATTATAATGAATAAACCAGAGTGTCTTCTTGTTCTATTTATTATTTTTTTTGTAACCTTGTATGATTATTAGTGCTATGCATTTGTAAACAATTTCTTAAATAATAAAACAAATAATTATGTCACACAATTTAGATGAAGAGACGGTAGAAAATGCTGGAAATGGATTAAAATGGTTATTGCCTTTGTTGCTATTGGTTTTGGTATCAGCAGCGGCTTGGTATTTAATGGGGAGTGGTTCGAGTAAAACTACCGAACAACCGACAGTTGTTGCTAAAGAACCGGCGGAGAAAACTGAAAGCCTATCAGTAACCATGCCGGCTGTTAGCGGTGCTGTTGATACAAGTGGCAATTATGTTTACGACCTTGGTAAGATTATCAGCATTGATTTGCCAAATGGTGCCGGCAAACTGGATGTGGGCGAAAATTCTACAGAAAACAG
>JAYWAU010000374.1:0-10576 GCA_043782265.1 Ferruginibacter sp.
TATTTTCGTTACAAGGTAGAAATAATACTATTAGTATTAAAGGAATTTCAAAAGGCATTTACCTATTGAAAATTATTTCAGAAAATTCAACACATACAGAAAAGGTTTTGGTTCAATAGAAATGTGGCTGTTTTTTTAAAAGCCAACCTTTTTGCAAACTATTTTTGTTGAGCATCTGCCAGGTTTTATGTTATTATTTATCGGGTAAAAGAATTTTTTTCCAAAATAATAACCTCCGCTAAACGCATTATTTGTAATTTGTAATTCAATTTTTTTTATGGCTTTATTACCATGGCTTGTGGGCAAGGTTATTAGGATAGAAAATGAAACTGCTGATACCAGGCGTTTCTGGATTGAAGTTCCTGAACTGGCTTCTTTTGATTTTATTCCGGGGCAGTTTGTAACACTTGACCTGCCTATTCATGAAAAACCTAACAAGCGTTGGCGCAGTTATTCTATTTCATCCTGGCCAGATGGAAGTAACATCTTCGAGTTGGTAATCGTTTTGGATAAAAGTGGTTCCGGTACGCCTTATCTTTTTAATGAGATACAAATAGGTACTGAAATTCCGCTCCGTGGCCCGCAGGGGGTGTTCACGTTAAAAGAGCCATTAAAGGAAAACCACATTTTAATTTGCACCGGAACTGGTATAGCACCTTTCAGGAGTATGATACATAATATTAAAAACAACAACATACCACATAAAAATATTTACCTCGTTTTTGGTTGCCGAACAAAATCCACTTTATTGTATTATGATGAAATGGTGCAACTTCAAAAAGACGTTCCAGGCTTTCATTATATACCTACTTTGTCAAGGGAACAATGGAATGGACACACAGGGTATGTGCATGCAGTGTACGAATTGTTATGCATTGATAAAAAGCCAGCTACTTTCTTTTTATGTGGATGGAAAGGTATGATTGATGAAGCAAGGAAACGAATAGAAGATATGGGATATGATAAAAAACTAATACACTTTGAAATTTATGGTTGATAAGGAGGAATAAAATAAATGAACATAGAAGCATATGACGACAATCAGTAGCCGCTATGATAAATAGAATGTTTTTTAGCGGGTTGATTATTGTTATTTTTTGCTAACTTGTTGTCCTAATAATTCATAAGATTAACTGATTTTTTATGGGTGCTTCTTCAATGATTGTCTTGATTCTTGCCGCATTAACTTTTTCCACAATTGCTATTCTAATTGCAAAGGTTGTAACAAAATATACTACCAACGCACAAAAGGGACAACCCTACGAATGTGGTATTCCTACCCATGGCAAAACATGGACACAGCTAAATGTGGGGTATTATTTATTTGCATTAATATTTTTAATCTTTGATGTAGAACTTGTTTTTTTATTTCCCTGGGCAGTGGTAGCAAAAAAAGTTGGCTGGATGGCGCTTGTGGAAATTGTTATTTTCTTCTTTATATTATTTATGGGTTTTTTATATGCGCACAAAAAAGGTGCCTTAAAGTGGGTATAGCTCCATTGCATCATAATGAGAAAATGAAATGTAAAAAATATTGATGTAGGCTAAACTTAATAAAGGCATACAATAGTTTAAAAATAAAAATTGAACGCTTTACATAAATGAGTAACACTTCGAATTTTCCCGGTCAAATTCATGAAACCCCCGGTGGTGGCATTGTGTTGAGTAAGTTGGATGATGTGATCAACTGGGCACGTTCCAATTCTCTTTGGCCACTCACTTTTGCTACCAGTTGTTGTGGTATTGAATACATGGCGGTGGCAGGGGCTAAATATGATTTTTCGAGATTTGGTTTTGAAGTGGCAAGAGCCTCTCCAAGGCAGGCTGATGTAATAATCATAGCAGGAACCATCGTTAATAAAATGGCACCGGTATTAAAAAGACTATACGATCAGATGGGCGATCCTAAATATGTAATTGCCATGGGAGCTTGTGCTATCAGCGGCGGGCCATTCTTTTACAATACTTATTCTGTTGTAAAAGGAGCCGATCACGTAATACCTGTAGATGTTTATGTTGCAGGTTGTCCGCCAAGGCCCGAAGCATTGCTACATGCTTTAATTAGTTTACAGGAAAAAATAAAAAGCGGTCTTACAAGAGAACAGATTCAGGTACCAAAACCCGTATCAGGAGGAGATAAATTACACGAGCTATAATTGATAAGAATATAATGACCAACGAAGAATTAAAAGCTACCATTACAGAATTATTACCTGCTGCCATTTTTGAAGAAGGAGGGCAATGGATTACAGTAAATGTAGAGCCTGCTGACTGGCACCTATTGGCTGCAAAACTTCGTAAGGATGCTTCTTTATTATTTGATTTTCTTTTTTGCTTAACCTGCATCGATTGGAAGACGCACCTTACCATGGTGTACCATTTAGATTCAACAAAATTTCGTCATAACATCATTATAAAATCAAAGTTGGCTGCACTTAACCCTGCAATAGAAACAGTGAGTGATATATGGCAAACAGCCAATTTTCATGAACGGGAAGTGTATGAAATGTTTGGTGTGAATTTTATTAATCATCCCGATCTGAGGTTACTTATTTTACCGGATGGATGGGAAGGGAAAAAACCGATGCTAAAAGATTTTGAAGACCCGATCAATATGATAAGGCTTTAGCCCCATCTCCGCCACGGTGGAGAGTAAGGCAAGTATATTAATATTTAAGTAGTATTAAAATAAAGCAAAGCTATTTTTAATAATAAAAACAATAGTCCTCCGCCGCGGCGGAGATAAGGGCAATATGGTTGAAGAAATAGGAAGGACAGCAGACGGGGATATCATCATAAATGTAGGGCCACAGCATCCTGCCACGCATGGCGTGCTGCACCTTGTTATTACGATTAACGGGGAAACGATTAAAAAAGTTGAACCACATCTTGGTTATATTCATCGTTCCATTGAAAAAATGTGCGAAAGCCTTACCTATCGTCAGTTCATTTATGTCACCAGCCGGATGGATTATCTTTCATCGCATATTAATAACCATGCCTGTGCACTTTGTGTTGAAAAAGGGTTGCAGGTAGAAGTTCCTTCAAGGGCACAAGTGATAAGAATATTGTTAGATGAGTTAACAAGAATTGCATCTCATGAATTGTGGTGGGGGGCAATGGCAATGGACCTTGGTGCATTCACTCCTTTCTTTCATGCATTTAGAGAAAGAGAAGCTATCAATGATATTATGGAAGAAACCTGTGGTGCAAGACTTACTATGAACTATATAGTTCCGGGGGGTATCATGCAGGATATTCATCCCAATTTTCAACAAAGAATAAAAGACTTTATTAAATTATATAAATCCAAGATCAGCGAATACGATGAACTGGTGACCGGAAATATTATTTTTCAAAATAGAATGAAGGGAGTAGGTTATTTATCTACAGAAGACGCTATCTCCTTTGGTGTAACCGGGCCAGCAGCAAGAGGAAGTAATGTTTCCTGCGATGTTAGAAAGGTCTATCCTTATGAAATATACGATAAGCTGGAATTTGATCAGGTGCTTGAAACAGGCTGCGATTCTTTTGCAAGGTATATGGTACGCATAAGAGAAATGAATCAGTCTATCAGGATAATAGAGCAATTGGTTGATAATATTCCGGAAGGAGATTTTCAGGCAAAAACGAAAGCCGTATTGAAATTACCGAAAGGCGAATTTTACCAACGGGTAGAAACAGCGAGAGGCGAATTTGGTGTATACATTGTCAGCGAAGGAGGAACAACTCCTTACAGAATTAAATTTCGTTCACCGGGCTTCTCCAATCTTTCTGCATTGGATCATATGGCAAGAGGGAGCAAGTTGGGTGACCTTGTGGCAATGATGGGAACATTGGATTTAGTGATACCGGATATTGACCGGTAAGGTCAATAGAGTTTAATGGCAACATTTTTAAAATAGCAGAACATTTTTTCATAAAAAATTAAGCCTTTTTTTGGCTGAATTATGTGGAGCTTTTCAAACATATCGAAAATAGTAGACAGCTGGTTAAGAGATACCTTTAACCCAACCTGGACAATGGTTATTGAGATGGTGATTGCGGGTGTGTGTGTTATTAGTTTGTTTGCAATATTAGGGCTGGTATTGGTGTTGATGGAAAGGAGGGTGGCCGCATGGATACAGATACGTCTTGGACCAAATAGAGTTGGGCCGGGAGGAATATTGCAATCACTGGCAGATACCGTGAAATTGTTGGTAAAGGAAGGAATGACACCGGATGGTGCGGATAAATTTTTATTTAACCTGGCTCCTTTTATCGCTATTATAGTAGCCATGTTGTTAATGGCACCAATTGCTTTTGCAAAAGATTTTCAGTTATGGGATATGAATATAGGGGTGTTGTATGTTTCTGCCATCTCCTCCGTTATGGTCATCAGTATTTTAATGGCGGGCTGGGCAAGTAACAATAAATATTCCCTGATGGGAGCCATGCGAAGTGGCGCTCAAATTGTAAGCTATGAATTATCGGCGGGCTTATCTATACTTGCTGTAGTGGTTTTATCAGGCAGCTTAAATCTAAATGATATTATACAATCCCAGTCGGATGGCTGGTGGATTTTTAAAGGACACATTCCTGTCGTTATTGCTTTTGTAATCTTCATTATTGCAGTAACGGCAGAAACCAACAGGGCTCCTTTTGATTTGGCAGAAGCTGAATCAGAATTAACAGCAGGCTTTCACACGGAGTATTCGGGAATGAAATTCGCATTGTTCTTTTTAGCGGAATATATTAACGTGTTTATTGTTTGTGCTATCGGCGCTACCTTATTTCTTGGAGGATGGATGCCGTTTCATATTGGTCATTGGGAATCATTTAATCACATCATGGATTACATACCTTCCAGTATGTGGTTCTTTGGAAAAACATTTTTTTTAATATTTTTAATCATGTGGTTCAGATGGACTTTTCCAAGATTGCGCATTGATCAATTGCTGAACCTGGAGTGGAAATATTTATTGCCGATCAGTATGTTCAATTTATTGCTTGTAACAGCAATGGCAATTTTGGGGTGGCATTTTTAGTAGTTGTTTAGGGCACAGATGTGCAGTGATTTAAAATAACAGACTTAATATTTTGTTGAAGAGAATAAAATAGAAATTGATAAAAAATATGTTCATAGTCAATTATATAAAAGATGTTTTTGGTGGAGTAAAGTCATTGCTGGTAGGACTTCGGCGCACCTTGTATTATTTCTCTCATCACAAAGAAATTATTACAGAGCAATACCCCGATAACAGGGCAACACTGGTGATGGCAGACAGATTTAAGGGTGAAGTGGTGATGACACACGATGAAAATAATGAACACGCCTGCACGGGTTGTACAGCTTGTGAACTAGCCTGCCCCAATGCGACTATTAAAATCATTACAAAATTTGATGTATCACCTGAAGGAAAAAAGAAAAAGGCGATTGACAAATTTGTATATCATTTAGAACTGTGTACAATGTGTAATCTCTGTATTGTTGCCTGCCCGACAGATGCAATTAAAATGGCGCAAACATTTGAACACAGTGTATACAATAGAGCAGAGTTAACAAAGGTTTTAAATAAACCCGGATCGAAGATCAGAGAAGGAGTAGAATAAGACAAGCGATAATAATTTATTTGACTGTTTGTAAAAATAATAATCTTTAAAAACTCTCCGTCACAGCGCCGATGGAGTAAATTACCAGATGAGCGGATCAACAATTATATTTTACATGCTTGCAGCGCTTACTTTAGTAAGTGGAGTATTGGCAGTTACAACGCGGCAAATTTTCAGGGCTGCTATCTTCCTTTTATTTTCTTTGGTAGGAATTGCAGGGCTTTATTTCTGGATGCAATATGATTTTGTAGCAGCTGTTCAGATTGTAGTGTACGTTGGTGGTATTACAGTGCTCATCATATTCTCCATTTTTTTAACACAACAGGCAGGAGACTTATTACCCAAACAAAAAATTGGGCGACAGGTATTTTCCGCATTGGCCGCCTTTTGCGGTTTTGCTTTAACCATGTTGCAATTGTACCAACATACTTTTAAAGCAACAACTGATCAACCACTCTTACCAACAGTATCAAATATAGGCGACAAGATGTTGGGTATTGACGAGAATGGATTCGCATTGCCTTTTGAAGTAGTAAGTATTTTATTGCTGGCGGCAATGATTGGTTGTATTGTAATTGCATTACGTTCAAAACCCATAACAGCATGATGGAGCCGGGACTATATCATATTTTATTTATCAGCGCAGCACTCTTTTTTATCGGTGTGTTTGGGTTCTTTACCAGGAGAAACCTGATCACCATGTTGATGAGTGTTGAGCTGGTGCTAAATAGTGTAAACCTTAATTTTATTGCCTTCAATAAATATTTATGGCAACACAAACTGGATGGACTATTCTTTTCAATTTTTGTGATTGCAATTGCCGCGGCGGAAGCAGCAGTAGCCATTGCGATCATTATTAATTTATACAGAAGTCATCAATCTATTGATGTAGAGAATGCTGAAGAAATGAAATTTTAAAAGTTCTTTTTCACCTCTCAAAAGTGAAAAAGAACGACTTATTATACTATGAATGAATTTTTACAAATAAGATTGCTACAAGTTCTTCCAACAGGATGGAATTTAGGTGGTGGATTATTGCTCATCCCTTTACTTCCGCTCGCAGGTTTTTTATTGCTTGGTTTATTTGGTAGAAAATACATAAAAAACTCAGCTGGCATTATCGGTACTTTTCTATTGTTGGTATCAACGGCTTTATCAATATACACAGCCTATGGATACTTTTTTGAATTTGGGAAAGTAGATGGAGTCTATCAAAAAATTGTACCGCTACAATTTACCTGGCTCGAATTTTCGCCCGGTGTTTCAATCGATCTGGGTATCATACTTGATCCAATTTCTGTGATGATGTTAGTGATTGTAACATTTATTTCTTTAATGGTGCATATTTATAGTTTAGGTTACATGAAAGGAGATGAAAGATTTCCTACTTATTATGCATTTCTTGGTTTGTTTACTTTTTCTATGCTGGGTTTGGTGATAGCTTCCAATATATTTCAGATGTATATTTTCTGGGAATTGGTAGGAGTATCTTCCTTCTTGCTGATTGGTTATTATTACGATAAACCCAGTGCAGTCGCAGCCTGTAAAAAGGCGTTTATTGTTACCCGCTTTGCAGATCTTGGTTTTCTGATTGGCATATTGATATTATCCTTTCATGCCGGTACACTCGATTTTAATACACTCATACAAAGGCTCACAGTTGATGGCAGCCATGAGTTGCATACAGCATACACTTCTACTTTTCTTGGTGCATCTGCTTTAACATGGGGTGCCGTATTAATATTTATTGGTGGTGCCGGTAAGAGTGCTATGTTTCCACTGCATGTTTGGTTACCGGATGCCATGGAAGGTCCAACACCTGTATCCGCATTGATACATGCTGCTACTATGGTTGTAGCGGGTGTTTATTTGGTGGCAAGAATGTTTCCGGTTTTTAGTATGTCATCTGGTGCCATGCACATAGTAACTTATGTGGGAATTATTTCAGCTTTGTTTGCTGCGGTGATAGCCTGTACACAAACCGATATCAAAAGAGTATTGGCATATTCAACCATGTCGCAAATAGGATTCATGATGTTTGCGCTAGGAGTTTCAGGTAGCAATTTGGAGAATGGCAGCCTCAACTATTCAGGGCTTGGTGCAGGATTTACAGGCTCCATGTTTCACCTCTTTACACATGCAATATTTAAAGCATTGTTGTTTCTTGGAGCAGGTTCAGTAATACATTTTATTCACAGCAACGAAATGAAAGACATGGGCGGACTTAGAAAATATTTGCCCATCACAAACATTACATTTTTAATCGCCTGCCTTGCCATATCAGGGGTTCCGCCTTTTGCAGGCTTCTTTAGTAAAGAAGAAATATTGCTTGCTGCATGGCAGCACAATAAGGTTATTTATTATATCGCATTGATTACTTCTGGTCTTACCGCTTTTTATATGTTCCGATTGTATTTCAGGATTTTTTGGAACAAAGGGGCCATTGTTCATGGGGAGCATCACGGTGAAGGAGGCTTTGCAATGATGATGCCATTGGTGTTGTTAGCAGTAGGTGCTGCAACTGCCGGCTTTATTCCTTTTGGTAATTTTGTATCTGTGGATGGGAAACCGCTGGAAGCTGAATTTCATTTACAATTTTCCATTGCACCGGTTTTAATTGCACTAACCGGAATATTCACTGCGATGTGGCTGTATAGGAAACAAAACACAAAACCTGCTTCTATTGCCCAATCATTAAATGTTTTTTATAAAGCAGCTTACAATAAATTTTATATCGATGAATTGTATTTGTTCATCACCAAAAAAGTATTGTTCAATTTGATAGGAAGACCTGCGGCATGGTTTGATAAAAATGTAGTTGATGGAGCAGTGAATTTAACTGGTAATACAACACAACTTATTTCTGAAAAAATAAAAGGGTTTCAATCAGGTAAAGTACAGCAATATGCTATTTACTTCTTAGCTGGCATAATCGGGTTGGCGGTGCTATTTATTTATATATGGAAATAGAAATTAAATAATGAACGGGGTATTAGCGTTGAAAAAATTAGCAATTGTTTTCAGTAGCAGGTAGTCAACATCAAAATAAATACATGAATTTAACATTATTGATATTATTACCGTTGGTTACCACAGTTCTCATCCTGCTGATGCGGAATACAGAACAGGTAAAGTGGACCGCCTTAATTGGGGCTGCTGCACAATTTGTGTTAGCCTTCGCATTGCTTTTTGCTTTTCGCAGTGAAAGACTGGGCGGCAATGAAGCGCAGATGTTATTTGAATTGCAGTACACCTGGTTTCCGGCCTGGCATATCTCTTTTCACTTAGGTGTAGATGGTATTTCAGTTGCCATGATTTTACTGACTTCTTTTGTAGTGATTGCAGGCGTGCTGGTTTCGTGGAATGTAACAAAGATGACAAAAGAGTTTTATTTCTTACTCATCCTGCTTAGTCTTGGGGCGTATGGATTTTTCCTTTCGCTTGATCTCTTTATACTTTTCTTTTTTCTTGAAATTGCAGTGATACCAAAATATTTGCTCATCGGTATTTGGGGAAGTGGCAAAAAGGAATATGCCGCCAACAAACTTGCCCTGATGTTAATGGGTGGCTCTGCATTGGTGTTAGTAGGCTTGTTAGGTGTTTACTTTGGCAGTCATGAAAAAACCTTCGACTTGTTAACCCTGGCCGATGCTCATATTCCTGTGGAGGTTCAAAAAATTTGTTTCCCGTTGTTGTTTGTTGGCTTTGGTGTATTCACGGCCTTGTTTCCTTTTCATACCTGGGTACCTGATGGTCACTCTTCGGCACCAACCGCCGGTTCTATGTTTCTTGCCGGCATCTCCATGAAACTTGGTGGCTATGGATGTTTGCGGGTGGCTACTTATATTATGCCGGATGGAGCAAAGGAGTATGCCAACATTGTTATTGTGCTATCCACCATCGCTATTTTATATGGAGCCTTCGCTACCATGATGCAGAAGGATTTGAAATATATCAATGCTTATTCTTCTGTTAGTCATTGTGGTTTTGTTTTGCTGGGTATCGGTATGCTGACAAAAACTGCCATGACGGGTGCTGTAATGCAGATGGTGTCGCATGGTTTAATGACGGCTCTCTTCTTTGCTGTAATTGGAATGATTTACGAACGTACCCACACAAGACAGGTGAATGAAATGGGGGGGCTGCTGAAAGTGATGCCCTTTATCACAACTGTATTGTTTATTGTAGGATTGTGTTCATTGGGATTGCCGGGCCTTAGTGGTTTTGTTGCAGAGATGACGGTGTTCATGGGCTCCTGGCAAAACCCAGATTCATTTCATCGCATAGCAACCATTGCAGCCTGTATGTCAATTGTAGTAACGGCAGTATATATATTACGTGCCATCGGGCAAACAGCCATGGGGCCATTAAAGGAAGGCTATGGTAATTTAAATGATGCAAAGTGGAATGAAAAATTAGCAGCCATTATTTTGATTGCAGGAATTTTAGCCATTGGTATAGCGCCGTTTTGGTTAAATGATTTGATCAGCCCGGCAACTGAAATAATCATGAAAAAGCTGCAAGCAGTGCATAGTGGACTTTGAAGAAATGCGTTTCTAAGTTAGTAGTATATTGATTATTTATTTGCTGTTTTTGAATTGCCTCGTCCTTCAGGACGAGGAAATTTAAAAACAAACTCAGGGCTTTAGCCGAAATATTATTTGGGCTAAAGCCCTGGAATAATAATTTCTTTTATCACTGCCCTGAAGGGCAGTGCAATTCAAGTCTTCACAATAGAAGATTTATATTTCCTATTCTTTTTATAGATAGGGGTAAATGATTAAACATTATGTTGAACGACTTTTTAATATTAATGAAATCTGAACTGGTGGTGGTCTTCATCATCTTCCTGCTATTATTTATTAAAGTAGGAGGGGAAATGAAAAATGAAAAGCTATTATCCATCATTCAATTTTTATTACTTGTAAATTTTGTGCTTGGGTTTTTCTTTAACGAAACAGGCACTTTATTCGGAGGCCTTTTT
>JAYWAU010000375.1:0-3821 GCA_043782265.1 Ferruginibacter sp.
AATGAATGTATAAATTCTGATTTTCTTCAAAACCTGCAATCATTGCAACATCCGTCATATCAGCCAAAGGCATATTGATGGCTGTTTTTACATGTCCATTTGCAAATTCAATTTCTTTTCTTACATCTACCACCTGCAAATAAGGGTCAAACGGAATGTCCATTGCAAGTTCATCAGCTTCAACAGAAATAATCATATCAACGTTTTCTCCTGCTTTTTGCCATGCATCAAAACCACCTTTAAGGTACCCTTCAATGGTTGCAAAACCCACTCGTGCTAACCGAATAACAGTTTCTTCTTCTTTACCTTTTTCTGTAATTAGTAATAACGGTTTATTAAAGGGCAACAGGTTACCTGCCCATTCTGCAAAGCGCCCTTCAAGGCCAATAAAAATACTGCCCGGCACAAACCCTTCTGTAAAAATAGCAGCAGGTCTTGTGTCAACAACCAATATGTCTTCACTCATTTTATTTTTAAATGCCGCTACTGTTAAAGCAGTAAGACCTTTTGCCTTAATTTCATCAAGGCTGTTATAGCCTTCTTTATTTATTTTAGCATTAATGGAAAAGTATTTCGGTGCATCTTCCAGTCCATCAGTTATTGCAGCAATAAAAGCTTCCTTTGATTGTGGCTGTAATGCATAATTGTTTTGCTTTTCTTGGCCAATGGTACTGAAAGTATTTGGGCCTAAATTTTTTCCGCAACTGCTTCCTGCTCCATGTGCCGGGTATACCAGTACTTCATCTGCCAAAGGCAAAATTTTTTGTTGAATGGTATCATACATAATACCTGCAAGCTCTTCTTTGCTCATGTCACCGCTACTTAAATCAGGCCTGCCAACATCACCAACAAACAGGGTGTCGCCAGTAAAAATCGCATGATCTTTCCCGGTTTCATCTTTTAATAAATAGCAACTGCTTTCCAGTGTATGGCCGGGTGTATGTAATACTTTAAATGAGATATTACCTAATTTATAAACCTCGCCATCTTTTGCAACCTTTACCGGAAAGCTTGTGACTGTATGAGGGCCGTAAACAATTGGGGCACTCGTTTTTTTACTTAAGTCAAGGTGGCCGCTTACAAAGTCAGCATGAAAATGAGTTTCAAAAATATATTTGATAACAGCTTTTCTTTCCGTTGCAAGCCGAATGTATTCATCCGTGTCTCTAAGTGGATCAATCACTACCGCTTCTCCATTGCTTTCTATATAATAAGCCGCTTCGCTTATACAATCTGTATATAGTTGTTTAATATACATATAAATATTCCGATTTTACTGCGTGTTATTACAAATTTTAAAAAGTAAAAAACACTATTTTATTTAATTAAAATTCTGGTTAATCTTTTGAGTTGGCAAAAATAAAAAGAAAAAGCGGATACTGTAACAGCATCCGCTTTTGGTTGGTAATTTTCTATTATCAGGCTACCAATTCATTAACAAAATTGCTTATTTCATCAATTCTTTTATGATTGATAATGTAGTAAATAAACTTACCATCACGTTGTGTACTAACAACACCGGCTTTACGCAAAATAGCTAAATGCTGTGATGCAACAGATTGCTCCAATCTTAAACGAACATAAATTTCTGTTACTGTAATTTTCTTTTCCTCTTCTATCAGCTTAAGCAATTGCTGACGTAGTTTGTGATTGAGCGCTCTTAAAATAAGTGCTGCTTTTTTTACGCTGTAGTAATCGATTTTAATCGTACTCATTGTAGTGGTGTGTTGCAACGTTGGTGTTGGCTCCAATGGAGCTGTGGCAGTGTCATTTGTCATAGAAATTAAATTTTAAGTATGTTTATAAACAATACAAAGATACAAATCATTTAATATTTATAAAACTACTTATTAGATAAATTTGAATTTAGCAATTAAAATGCCTTGAATTTCGGTTAGAAGGAATTGTTATAAAATTCTTTAACATACATGGGCTCAGTATAAGCAATATCTGCAAATGTTTTCTGCAGGTATTTAGAATAAGTTAATTCACTCATATACAATGCATTGGTTTCAGCTTCAAAAAATGTAGCGTTTTCATGATTGCATAATTGTTGCCATTTTGCCGCACCATTTCCCAGAAAAACCATCTTGCTTTTTAACAGTTGATTAGCAAAAATATTTTTTTCAACAATCAAGGCACATGGCTCTAAAATTATTGTTAAGTGCTTATTATAAACAGCTGTAAACACCTCCATTCTTCTTGCATCAATCATTGGGCAATATAAAGTTGGAATATCATTTTGGTTAACAGGTAATTGTTGAATTGCCTGCCAGGCTAAAACATGTAAACTGCCAATGGTTATCAACGGTTTATTCAATGCGTAACATAAACCTTTTGCTGTTGCCATACCAACCCTTAGGCCTGTGTAACTGCCCGGTCCGGCAACTACTGCTATTGCATCCAATTCGCTTAGATGAATACCTGCTTTTTTTAAAATAGATTGAATTGCCGGTTGCAAAAACGCACCGTGGTCCTTTTGTTCATTGTTAATGGCTTCCTGCAAAATTTCGCCATCTTTTGCAATGCTGATAATTGCTTTGTCAACGGCGGTATCAATATTTAATAGTAAACTCATTTAATTATTTTTGCCCTAATAGCTGGTGTGATAAATTTTTTTATCATTCTTTATATTGGGAGAAGCACAAGAATGCTTTGTGTATAAGTTCCCAATTTAATTTTATTCTGCTGTTTATGTCAGGTTCTTACTGCAATAATTGCCTGTAAATTTTTACAAAAATAGGTGGTTGATAAAAGATATATTTGTATTTCTTAAATAAAATTATGACTAAGCAGATTATCAATACTAACAATGCGCCAGCTCCAATTGGACCTTACAACCAGGCTGTTAAAAGCGGTAATTTTTTATTCGTATCAGGACAGGTTGCCCTGAAGCCAGGAACAAATGATCTTGCCAACGCAGATATCATCGAAGAAACGCACCAAGTATTGCAAAACCTAAAAGTAATTTTAGCTGAAGCAGGTATGGACTTTAGTAATATTGTAAAGACTACTATCTTTTTAAGTGATATGGAATTGTTTAGCAGGGTAAATGAAATTTATGCCAAATATTTTGAGGGAGATTTTCCCGCAAGAGAAACAGTGGCTGTGAAAGGGTTGCCTAAAAATGCCAATGTTGAAATAAGTGTAATTGCGGCAGCCTAAAATATACCATCCATCAAAAGGTCTTCTTTATAAAAGGAAGGCCTTTTGAATTAAAAAAATAAACTCCAATATGGTGGAGAAGGGGAAAGGCTTTAGCTTATAATATTACATTCTGATAATGATAGATTGGTTGGGATAAGCAAATAATCTTAAAGCTATTTACTTTTGTTTATTAACGAACAAAAGCAACCTTAATAATACAGTAATAAAATGAGCAGTGCCAAACCATTGGTAGTTATTACCGCTAAAACGCCCAATTTTTTAGCCGCTACTTTACAACAAAAAGGGTATGAAGTATTATATCTTCCGGAGATTAATTACAACGAATTGGCAGCATTGATAGATGGGGTACATGGCTTAATTGTTACAACCCGTTTAAAAATTGATCAGCCAATATTAAGTAATGCAATCAAATTAAAATGGATCGGCCGTTTGGGTAGTGGTATGGAACTCATTGACGTTCCTTTTGCCGAAAGTAAGGGAATAAAATGTGTAAGCAGCCCCGAAGGAAACCGCAATGCAGTAGCCGAACATGTTATAGGGCTCTTATTAAATTTGATGAATAATATTACCAAAGGCTTTGAAGAGGTAAAGGAAGGGAAATGGATAAGAGATGCCAATCGTGGTACAGAGTTAACCGGTAAAACAGTTGGCAT
>JAYWAU010000376.1:0-3818 GCA_043782265.1 Ferruginibacter sp.
CATACTTTTTATAAAATAATTTTAGAGCCTCAACTCGTTATACATACTGACCTGTAGTGGTTTTCCCTCAACCAACAGATCACACAAACGTTTGCCTGATGTTTAATGAACGTTGTACTTTACATTTGAAAAATAAATATATTTTTAATTCTACGACATGCTTGAGTCAATTGCGAAACAATATGGCTTTCCTGAAAATGAATGTACCCTACAACCTTTTGGAAACGGGCTCATTAATACTACCTGGATTTTAAACTGCCAGGATGATCAATTTATTTTTCAGAAAATAAATGATTCGGTATTTACTTCCCCTTCCGCTATTGCCGAAAATCTTCATCAGCTAAATATATTTTTCAAAGCACATTTCCCAGACTATCTTTTTGTTAACCCGGTTGCCACCATACATGATGAAGAGATGTTTTTTTTACAGGAAATTGGTTATTGCCGGCTATTTAAGTTTGTGAAGGGATCTGTTACTTTTGATACAGTAGCCAATACTGATATTGCATTTGAAGGTGCCAGGCAATTCGGAAAATTCACTAAATTACTCGCCGCATTTAATATTAATAAACTACAAATTACGCTGCCTGATTTTCACAACCTCACGCTGCGTTATCAACAATTTGAAGAAGCCCTGCAGAAAGGAAATAAAGATCGTATTAAAGAAAGTGAAGAATCTATTTTATATATCATAGCAAAAAAAAATATTGTTGACATTTTTAATCAGATTCAAAACAATCCTTCTTTTAAAAAGAGGGTTACCCATCATGATACTAAAATCAGTAATGTTTTGTTTGATACAAATGGCAATGGGCTATGTGTAATTGATCTTGACACTGTGATGCCGGGTTATTTTATTAGTGATGTAGGAGATATGATTCGCACTTATGTATCACCCGTAAGCGAAGAAGAAAATGACTTTTCAAAAATAAATATCCGGGAAGATTATTTTCAGGCAATAGTAAATGGCTATTTGAGTGAAATGAAAAACGAGTTAAGCGAAGAAGAAAAAAACTACTTTGTGTATGCCGGTAAATTTATGATCTACATGCAGGCTATCCGTTTTTTAGCCGACTACCTGAACAATGACGTTTATTATGGGTCAAAATATCCCGGCCACAATTTAATCCGTTGTAATAATCAGCTTGAATTATTACAACAATTACTGGCAAAAGAAGAACTGCTGCAATCAAAAGTTTCGTTGTTTATTGCACAGGAAACACCGGTGATCTAACTCTTTCCCACCATTTTTTTAAAAAAAATAATGTTCAATTTAACCAGATTGGATTGTTGAATAATAATCTGTAGATATTATGCTGATCCTCAATTAAGCTCGCTTATTTATAGTGCTGCTTACGTATAAAAGTTAAAAATAAATTAAAAAAACTTGGATATTCTCAAAAACTCTTCTACATTCGTAGAACTTTAACTGCACATCCTTCCAATATTATACCACAAGACCTACGTAAATTTCCATTTTCTTCCTAAAAAATTCCTGACCCGACAATTGATATTGCTTTATCTTTTGAAACCAATTTAGCATTCTTAACACCCCTCAATTAAACATCCTAATACTATTATTAATTCCATTGGAATGCTTACTACATTTCTATGGATTGTTGTTAAATGTATTGTTTTAAAATAAAGTAACCAGCATACCAGCCCTGTTAATAGGGCAAATAAACACCGCTAAATAAAACCGTATGAGCAAGAAAATTTTTACCCAACTTACCCTCGCCTTTATGTTGTTTTTTTCTCTTAGTGCATTTAATGCACAGGGGCAGGCAACACCAACTATTCAAACGGATCTTTTGGATTATCCGCCGGGATCTACTGCAATTATTACTGGTACAGGCTTTCAGCCCGGCGAAACTGTAACCTTACAGGTGACGCATACTGTTGGAGATTCCCTTGGAACAGACCCCCAGTATCATCAGCCATTTACTGCAATCGCAGATGGTAGTGGAAATGTTTCCAGCACCTGGTGGGTACCCAATGATGGGGATGCTTTGGGTGCAACATTTAAATTAACGGCAACTGGGCAGACTTCGGGGAGATATGCTGAATGGTTTTTTACGGATGGTGCTACTTCTGTTACTCTTACTGCTGCTACTGGAGGAACAACAATTTCTGCGGATAATGTTGGGGGAGCATATGTACCACTAACAGGGCCAATACTTGTAGAAACTTCATCCGGTGATATAGGCACAGGGGATATAATTCTAACTGCCCCTAGTGGATTTATTTTTGATAATGGAGGAATAGCTCCGACTATGTTTGTTTCAGGGGGTGGAACTTCGGGTAATAATATTAACAATCTTACAAATGGCAGTACAATACCTGTTACTGTAAGTGCTAATCAACAAATACTTACAATTACGATTACCGCAGCAAGTAAAAAAAATGGTTCTACTCAAAATCCAAATACACTTACCTGGCAAAATATTCGGGTAAGACCTACTTCACCTACACCCTTGGCCGGTGGAAATATTACTAAGTCAGGCACATCTGTCTATACAGTTGTCAATGGTACAACGAACTATGGAACTCTTACAGAAGTTGCTGGAACAGCAACTAAATTAGTAATTACCGGTAGTGCTACACAGACGGCAGGAACATCTCAATCATTAACTATAACTGCAAAAAAATCTGATGGCACTACTGCAACAGCTTATGGAGGAACTAAATCATTGATCTTCAGTGGTGCAAATAGTTCTATTTCTCCCGTAACAGTTCCTACAGTTACTAATTCTACCGGTATTACAACTGCATTTGCCACGAGTACTGCAATTGCATTTACCAATGGTGTTGCAACAGTATCAAGTGGTAATAATGGTTCGATGACACTTTACAAAGCAGAAACTGCGACTATTGCTGCTACTGACGGGTTAAGTGCAGCCACAGGTAGTGATAGACTTAATGTAACAGTTAATCCTGGAGCTGCTACAAAACTTGCCATTTCCAGTCAGCCTTCAACGGGTACTGCCGGTGCAACCATGGCAGCTTTAATCATCGCAATACAAGATGCTAATGGTAATACGGTAACTTCTTCTGCATCAGTATCTGTAGTCATTGCTTCTGGTACCGGTACATTAAGTGGAACTACTACGGTAAATGCAGTAAATGGAATTGCTACATTTAATATTTTGAGTTTAGATAAGGCTACTACTTATACTTTAACCCTAAGCGCTACCGGATTAACTTCGATTACTTCTTCTAATATTTTAATTTCTTCAGGTACTGCCTCAAAACTGGTTATATCAAATATATCTACTCAAACAGCCGGAACTGGATTTGGTGTTATTGTTTCTTCCCAGGATGCAAATGGTAATTCTGCGAATGTAACGAGTGCCACAAACATTAGTTTATCACTTGCCACAGGCACCGGAACATTAGGAGGAACATTGACCGGAACTATTGCAAGTGGTGCAAACAGTGTTACTATTAGTGGTGTAACTTATACAAAAGCAGAAAGTGGTGTAAGCATTACAGCCACCCAAACATCAGGAACGCCAGCATTAACTGCTGCTACTAGCAATACTTTTATAGTTAATGCGGGAGTTTTAGATCATTTTGCATTTAGCACAATTTCATCTCCGCAAACAGCAGGATCAGCTTTTTCTATAACTATTACTGCACAGGATGTAAATAATAATACCGTTACAAGTTTTGTTTCAACTGCTGCAATGACAACAAATGCAGGAACAATCAGCCCCGCAACTTCCAATACATTTACTGCAGGTGTATTAACGCAGAACTTTTCGGTTACACAGGCAGGTACTCTAAAAAATATTACAGCAACAGCTTCTGCAAAAACA
>JAYWAU010000377.1:0-10522 GCA_043782265.1 Ferruginibacter sp.
TATGCACTAAAGCTTGCTTAAGAGCTGGAACCGGCTTGGCTACTATCCAGGTTACCCCCGGATGCGAAGGAATAATTCACACCGCATTACCAGAAGCAATCACCACTTCCGGAACTATTCCTGGTGATAGCTGGCTAAAAAAAACAGCTATTGCCATTGGACCCGGCATTGAAAGCACACAAAAAAATAAACAACTGCTAAAAAATATATTAACTGATTGGAATGGACCACTGGTAATTGATGCCACGGCCTTATCATTATTGGTTTCTGTTATTACCATGTTACCTGTAAGAAAAATGCATCCTGCAATTCTTACCCCCCATACCGGCGAATTTGAAAGACTGTTTGGAAAAACAACCAATGATTTTGAAAAGTTGCAACTTGCCACAAAAAAAGCAGTTACACTTAACTGCTATATTATTTTAAAGGGACACTACACATTAATTACATGTCCGGACGGAACGCACTATTTTAATACAACGGGTAATGCAGGGATGGCCACTGCAGGAAGCGGGGATACTTTAACTGGAATCGTCGCTGGATTATTAGCGCAAAAGTATAATGAAAAAGAAGCCTGCATACTGGGGGTTTACCTCCATGGACTTGCAGGAGATATAGCCGCCGAAAAAATGTCACAGGAAGCAATAATAGCTGGTGATATTATAGATTACCTGGGCGAAGGTTTTAAAAAAATAAAAGGTTACTGTAAATCATAAAAATTTTAGT
This sequence comes from Ferruginibacter sp., assembly GCA_043782265.1. Taxonomy (GTDB): domain Bacteria; phylum Bacteroidota; class Bacteroidia; order Chitinophagales; family Chitinophagaceae; genus Ferruginibacter. Next base: position 727 of record JAYWAU010000377.1, read on the forward strand.
CTCAAAAAAAAGCACATTGCTTTTGAACAATGTGCTTTTTATAAAATATTTACAAACCTACCCTTTCTTTTTATTTGACTTGTAACGCATATCAGCAGTACCATCTTTTTTAGTTGGCCCGGCAACTGCTGGAGTGGCTTTAGCTTTTTCTTTATTTTCTTTTAAACGCATATCAGGGGTTCCATCAGCCTTTAATCCTGAGGCAGCGACAGGTTTGGTCTTATCCATTTTAACAACCTTTGCAGGTGGCTGACTCTTTACCGGTTTCATATCGGCTGGCTTTGTAGTTGTCGCTTTCGCAGCTGTTTGTTGGGCAGAAGCCATACCAGCAAATCCTAAAAACATACATGTGGCAATCAATAGCTTTTTCATAATTTATTTTTTAATTTTTGTTTGCTTAAAATTAATAATAAAAAACTACATTTATGTTAGCCGCTTGTTAATCTCAATTAATATGCACTGTGGATATAAAAAGGAAAATCCTTACAGTAAACTAAATGTTATTTTTTTTGTCCTCTTGTAATTGGCTTGCCGTATTTTTTCATCATCCTGTCTTTCTTTTTTACAATAAAATTTACCTTTTTATTTTTGGCAGATTTTTCATGAAAACTAGGCCCCGCCTCTTCTTTCTTAGGCACCTTTAACTGAATAATCTTCATAAAAACTTTAGGCTTTTCATCTTCTGTTAACACATCAGATATTACAAGATCAGCAGGCAAAGGGATTATTGGAATTGCATACTTCATCAAATTTTCAATGGCTGCCTGGTTGTCTTTTTCCATCGGCGTAATAAAAGTAATGGCGATGCCCTTTTTATCTGCCCGGCCTGTTCTTCCTATTCTGTGAATGTAATTTTCAGGAACATCAGGTACATCAAAATTGATAACATGTGTTACCTCAGCAATATCAATTCCTCTTGCCACAATATCGGTTGCAATGATAAAGCGGTAATTGCCTTCCTGAAATTGCTTTACAGTATTAAAGCGATGGTTCTGTTCTTTATTTGAATGTATTACTCCTGCGGTTCCGGGAAACTTTGCTTCCAGTTGTTCATACAACTCATCTGCTAATTTTTTAGTAGCGGCAAACACCAGCACTTTAGTCATTTCCATATCTGATGAAAGCAATAATTCCAGCAAATTAACTTTTGTATAAAAGTTTGGCACCTCGTAAGCAGTTTGTATTATATTTTCCAACGGCGTTCCGGTAGGTGCAGCTTCTACCCTTACTGGATTATTAAAATAGGTTTCTATTAATACTTCTACTTCGTCGGTGATGGTGGCAGAAAATAGCAGGTTTTGTCGTCTTGCAGGCAACAAATCCAGTATGTTTTTTAATTGTGTTCTAAAACCAAGGTTTAGCATCTCATCCACTTCATCAATCACCAATTGCCTGATGGATTTTGTTTTAAAAGCACCATTTAATGCAAGGTCATAAAGCCGGCCGGGAGTTGCTACCAATACATCCACCCCCTTTTCAACCTCAGTTTTTTGAGTATTGATATTTACACCTCCATAAACTCCCACTGCCACAAGGCTTGTATACTTACTTAATGCTTTAACAGCATCTACTACCTGCGCAACTAATTCTCTTGTGGGCACAATAATTAATATCTGCGGATTTTTATCTTTTGAAAATTTCCATTGCCTTAAACAAGGCAATAAGTAGGCAAATGTTTTACCGGTACCGGTTTGAGCAATCCCACAAACATCTGAGCCAGACATTACTATAGAAAATACTTTACGCTGTATTGTAGTAGGATTGGTATAGCCCAAATCATCTAAGGCACTTAACAACGGTGTATTTAAATTTAAATCATCAAAAGTCATAAAACTGAATTAAATACAAAGATAACCTTAATTGTATGCGATGCCATTTGTGGATGCATCTCAATTGTTGCAAACTTCAGGGTTGGCAACCTTTCGAAATCTACTGCTGAATTGGAATAATCCTACAAAGGGGTCGGCAACCCTTGCGACAATTTGAATTACCCTCCTATGTTTGCTATTTGCTAACAAATAATTTTAGCTTTAAATGCAATAATTAGATGAAATTGCAAATCAGATTTTTCAGGAATTATAAATCAAAAATGGAACAGCAGGTTCACCGTTATTTTATTATCAACAAACCATACAATATGGTATCGCAATTTATTAGTCCTGATAAAGTTGGGTTATTAAAAGATGTTCCCTTTAATTTTCCGGAAGGTATACATGCAATAGGCAGACTGGATAATTATTCAGAAGGTTTATTAATATTAACAACGAACAAAAAAGTTACCAAATTATTATTTGAAAGTAAAACACCACACAAACGTACTTACCTGGTTCAGGTAAGAGACATTGTTACGCCAGAGAAATTGTTACAGTTACAAAACGGTGTCTCCATTCGCATTAAAGGAGGCGGGTATTATACAACACCTCCATGCGAAGTTTCGATTGTTGAAAGACCTATCGACTTATTTAAAAGAGAGCATGAATTTAAAGAAGGGCTTCCCAACACCTGGTTACTAATTACATTAACCGAAGGCAAATTTCACCAGGTTAGAAAAATGGTGGATGCTGTCCGGCATCGTTGTAAACGCCTCATCCGAATATCAATAGAAGACTTAGCACTAAATAATTTACAACCCGGCGAAGTAAAAGAAATGGAAGAAAGAGATTTTTTTGAGCAACTAAAAATTAATTTTCCCTTTTAAAAAAGTTATTTTCCTACGTGCCTAAAGGAGCTCCCTGCCGCTAATTAATACTATGAAAAAATACCTGTTGCTATTTTTTTCTAATTAAAATACAGATCGTTAATTAAAAAACACTTGAATACTATTTACTTTTTTAATTAATGAACATTCCTGATAAACTATAATTGAATTTTAAAAAGGTTAACTATTTTACCGGTTACTTTTTCTTTTTAACAATGTGTGAATAACTAAACCATTCTTTTATTAATAGCATTTCGCTAAATTTGAGATAGAAGCAATTACCACAAGGTATCAAACAAATTTCTTTTGAAAACTTAAAACCAAACGTACATTGACAGACACTATCATCAACCTTGAGTCTGTTAACCCAATTGAATTTTTTGGTGTTAACAATGGAAAACTCGACATTCTTAAAAAGAAATTTCCCCTTTTAAAAATTTTAAGTCGCGGCACACAAGTAAAACTGAGCGGGGCTCCCGAACAAATTGTAGATGCCAAAGAAAAAATTGACCTCATTGTTCAATACATTGAACGAAATGGCCACATGAGTGAGAATTATTTTGAACAGATTTTAGGTGGTGATGATCAACAGGTAGTTGATAATTTTATTGACCGCAACCCCAATGATGTATTGGTATTTGGCCCTAATGGTAAAACTGTAAGGGCACGTACAGTAAATCAAAAGCGGATGGTTACTGCTGTTGATAAAAATGATATTGTATTTGCCATTGGCCCTGCAGGTACCGGTAAAACTTATACTGCAGTTGCATTGGCAGTAAGGGCATTAAAAAACAAAACAGTAAAAAAAATTATTTTAACAAGGCCCGCTGTTGAGGCTGGAGAAAATCTTGGTTTTTTGCCGGGCGATCTTAAAGAGAAAATAGATCCCTATTTAAGGCCATTGTACGATGCATTGGATGATATGATACCTGCCGATAAGCTAGGCTATTATATGACCACAAGAATAATTGAAATTGCACCGTTGGCATATATGAGGGGCCGTACATTAGACAATGCATTTATCATTTTAGATGAAGCTCAAAATACAAACGACGGACAGATAAAAATGTTTCTTACCCGTATTGGAGCCAATGCCAAAGCCATCATTACCGGCGACCCTACCCAGGTTGATTTGCCAAAAAACATGCGTAGTGGAATTGAAAAAGCATTGCGCATTTTAAAAAATGTAGATGGCATAGCTCATATTGAGCTTGATGAAGAAGATGTGGTACGCCATAAACTGGTAAAAGCAATCATCAAAGCTTACGATAAAGATAAAGAATTTGAAATGGGCAATGAACGCAGATAAAAAAGCAAGGAAATTATTACTATTTTTAAAGAGGTGGTCCTTGGGCTACCTCTTATTTTTTGTTGCAGCATGTTCTTCAAATACTGGCAACTATAACAAACTATTACTTACCAGGCAGGATTCTGCAAGAACAGTTGCAATTGAAAACCGGGCAATAGTGCAAATTAAAAATGCAGAAAAAATTATTCATTCAGGCGATTTAATAGTCAGAACAGGTAATGATTTTACCAGTGAAATGTTAAGGCAACTTAACCAGCATGATAAGACTTACTCCCATTGCGGTATTGCAAGTATTGAAAATGACACCATTTTTGTATACCATGCTTTAGGAGGAGAATTTAATCCTGATCAAAAATTAAGGAGAGATGCTTTTGCTTTGTTTTGTGAACCTTATAGTGACAGGGGCTTTGGTATATTTAGATTTCAGTTGCCCCTTGCAACATTAAATAGAATAACCCTTGCTGCAAAAAAAAATTACCAGGCAGGCATTATGTTCGATATGAAATTCGACCTGCAAACAAACGACAGGATGTATTGCGCAGAATTTGTTTATAAATCTTTTTTAGCAGGCAGCAATAACAGCATTACTTTTAATTTAAGTCGGTTAAAAAACTTTTTATACATTGGTGTCGATGACCTTTTTTTGAATTCAAATTGTTACGAAGTCAAAAGAATTGTATACAAGTAATAGGAAAACAGAAAAATAAAATTATTTTTATCCTCTAAACAAAAAATATTTTTTTATGAAAAAATTATCCGTGGCTCTTGCCATACTGACTGTGTCTTTTTTAATAGTAAGCTGTTCTGGTGGAAGTGGTGGTGACCCCAAAGCAACACTGGTAGCTTTTTTTGAAGCACTCGGCAAAAAAGATATGGAAGGAGCAAGAAAATTAGCCACTGCTGACAGTAAAAGTATGATTGATATTATAGAGATGGGAATGAAGATGTCAAAAGATGCTAAGGATTCAAAAGAGATGGACAAATTTGATAAAACTAAAATGGAGTTTGGCGATGCTAAAATTGATGGGGATAAAGCCACCATACCGGTTAAAGAAAAAACAAGCGGGGAGATGACAAACTTTACTTTAAAAAAAGAAACTGGTGGCTGGAAAGTAGCTTTTGACAAAGCTTCTATGATGCAAATGGGAATGGATAAAATGAAAGAAAAAGATCCGGGTGCTATGGATAGTTTAAATAGCCATTTGGATGAAATAAAGAAATTAAATGTTGATTCTTTAAAAGACCTCATGAATAATGGAATGAAATCACTGGACTCATTAAAAGATTTAATGAAAGAGAAGAACAATTAAATAAAATGAATTGATAAAAAAGTATCCTGGCAACAGGGTACTTTTTTATTTTGGATATTGTAAAGATGTTTAACTTTAATTATGAAAGTAAAATTAATTATTGCTGTTATAACTTTTACACTACTCAACTCCTGCAATGATTCCCGCAAAAACCCTACAACAGATATTGATGTAGCAAGATCTTTTATTAAAGATTTACTGGAGAATGACTTTAAGAGTGCAAAGGAATTTTTGTTAGATGAAGAAGCCAATAATCAATACTTTGAATTGTCTAAAAAAGAATTTGAAGGTAAGAGTAAAGAGGTATTGAAAAAATATAAAGAATCAGACATTATCGTAAATGAATTGACACCTGTAAACGATTCTGTTTCGATAGTTAATTATTCTAACAGTTTTAATAAAGAAAAAAAATATTTATTGAAAGTGGTAAGACAAAATGGGAAATGGTGGGTTGATCTGAAATATACTTTTCAACAACCTCCTAACTAAAACAACATTGATACAATACCATTTAAAATAATCTTAAAATATTTCTTATGTACGTTTTACATCCATGGCATGGTGCCAACTATGGAGAAAAGGCTCCTGAAATTGTAAATGCTTTAATAGAAATTCCGCAAGGATCAAGGGCAAAATATGAAATTGATAAAGCCACAGGTTTATTAATTTTAGACAGGGTAATACATTCTTCCTTTCACTACCCTATTAATTATGGCTTTATTCCCCAAACGCTGGGAGATGATCATGATCCCCTGGATATATTGGTTATGTGTAGTGAAAGTATACAACCACTTTGCCTGGTAGAGGCAACTGTGATAGGCAATATGCAAATGATTGACAATGGAGAAAGGGATGATAAGATTATCGCCGTGGCTACCAACGATCCTACAGTGAATCATTTTTCTAACGTGCATGAATTACCCAAGCATTTTATTGCCGTACTTAAAAATTATTTTGAGCAATACAAGGCACTTGAAAATAAGGTAGTTGAAATTGATGAGTTCCAGGATAAAAAAGCTGCTTATGAAGTAATCACCCATGCGATTGCATTTTATAAAAGAAGTTATCCAAACGGTAATAAATGATTAAACAAAAGACATCCATGGATACACAAACCTTGATTATTTTAATCATAATAGGCATTGCTGCAGGCATGCTTGGCGGAATGGTAGGCGTTGGCGGAGGTATAATTATTGTTCCAGCACTGGTTTTTTTTCTTGGGTTTTCTCAAAAAATGGCACAAGGTACCTCCCTCGGTATTTTGTTGTTACCGGTTGGTATACTGGGCGTAATACAATATTACAAAGAAGGCTATGTAGATATGCGTGTGGTTTTACTTATTTCAACAGGCTTTTTTTTAGGAAGTTTATTAGGCAGTAAACTGGCGCTTAGTTTATCCCAGGAAACAGTAAAAAAAATATTCGCAATTTTACTGATTATTGTTGCAGTAAAAATGCTTTTTTTGGATAAAAAAATTCCTGAAAGCAAGACAACCGTACAATTAAACAAGTAGCCAGTGCTTTGCATAGGATGCCTTGCTTTTTCTTTATCGGGCGTTTTTAAATTGAGCCGATAAAGACTCATGCCAATCTGGCACAGTTCCATCATAATTGCTTATTTTTGCGCACTAATTTTACTGATGGATACTTTTTTAGCTATTGATACAAAAATACATGATGAAAACAGGCAGGGTGAAGCCTTCGCTCCCTTCGTTGTGGATACTAATGTATACAAAAAATTATTTTACATAGAAAGCTATGGCTGCGCAATGAATTTTGCAGACAGCGAGGTTGTAGCGTCAATACTTCAAGGTAATGGCTTTGGTGCTACCAACAATTTTGAAGAAGCTGATTTGATATTTGTCAATACCTGTTCAATAAGGGAGAAAGCAGAAGCGACTGTGAGAAAGAGGCTCACAGAATTCCGCAAATTAAAAAAAGTAAACCCTGGTTTATTGGTAGGTGTTTTGGGGTGTATGGCCGAACGTTTGAAAGCAAAATTTATTGAAGAAGAAAAGCTGGTAGATATGGTAGTGGGCCCCGATGCTTACCGAACTTTACCCGGGCTGATAGAAGAAGCTGAAACAGGCCAGAAAGCTGTTAACGTATTATTAAGCCGTGATGAAACCTATGCCGACATTGCCCCTATTCGTTTAAACAGCAATGGCATAAATGCTTTTGTCAGCATTATGAGGGGATGTAATAATATGTGCTCGTTTTGTGTAGTGCCTTTTACAAGAGGAAGAGAGAGAAGCCGCGACGCAGCATCCATACTTAATGAATGTAAAACGCTTTTTGATGATGGCTACAGAGAAGTAACTTTATTAGGGCAAAATGTTGACAGCTATCATTGGGTAGGTTCACAAAATACTACCCGGGGCGATGCTTATGACGAGCCTGTAACTTTTGCTATGCTATTGGAAAAAGTTGCTCTAATCTCTCCTTTATTACGGGTACGTTTTTCCACTTCCCATCCAAAAGATATTACTGATGAGGTGTTATTTACCATGGTAAAATATGATAACATCTGCAATTATATACATTTACCTGTTCAAAGCGGCAGCAGCAGAATTTTGCAATTGATGAACAGAACCTACACAAGAGAATGGTACATCGCAAAAGTAAACCGCATCAGGGAAATATTGCCAGATGCCGGATTATCAACCGATATGATCACGGGATTTTGTACAGAAACAGAAGAAGACCATGAGGAATCAATGAGTTTAATGAGGTATTGCAAATACGATCTGGCCTATATGTACTTTTACAGCGAACGCCCGGGAACACTTGCTGCCAGAAGGTTTGAGGATGACATTCCTGAAACTGTAAAGAAAAGAAGGTTACAAGAGATGGTAGACCTGCATCGTCAGAATACACTTGAAAGTATGCAACGGGATATAGGTAAAACCTGCAAAGTACTGGTTGAAGGATTCTCCAAAAAAACAGAAGAAGATCTGCAGGGCAGAAATGACCAGAATAAAGTGGTCGTATTTCCAAAAGCAAATTTTAAAAAGGGCGATTACGTTTTTGTTAAAATAATATCCTGTACTTCGGGCACATTAATTGGTATTCCTTTAACCACATAGATTATTAAAAACATTTAAAAATAATAACACCCCGTATTCGTCATTATAGAAACACAGGAATTTAAATTATGGACTTACAATCAATAAAAAACCGGTTTGCTATTATAGGTAACTCACCTGCCCTTAACCATGCGTTAATGGTAGCTGCGCAGGTGGCAAACACAGATCTTAGTGTATTGATCAATGGTGAAAGCGGCGTGGGTAAAGAAGTATTCTCGCAGATCATTCATGCATTGAGCGCCCGCAAACATAACCCGTTTATTGCGGTAAACTGCGGTGCTATTCCAGAGGGGACAATCGATAGTGAATTATTTGGCCACGAAAAAGGATCTTTTACCGGTGCTGTAGATAGCCGCAAAGGGTATTTTGAAACAGTAAATGGCGGCACCATATTTTTAGATGAAATTGGAGAGCTTCCGCTTGGTACGCAGGCAAGATTGCTGCGTGTGCTGGAAGCCGGTGAGTACATCCGTGTTGGTAGCAGTAAAGTGCAAAAAACTGACGTTAGGGTAATTGCTGCAACCAACAAAGAATTGATAGAATTTACACAAACAGGCAGATTTAGAGAAGATCTTTATTACCGTTTAAATACAGTTCCAATCAGGGTTCCATCACTAAGAGACAGAAAAGAAGACATTCCGCTTTTGTTTAGAAAATTTGCTGCTGATTTTTCTGACCGTTACAAAGGAGCTCCCATTCAGCTCGATGACGACGCAAGGAATTTATTAATGAATTATCCATGGCCGGGTAATGTTAGAGAATTGAAAAATATTGCGGAACAGATATCTGTGTTGTCTAAAGAAAAAAATATTTCGGCCAAAGAATTGCAAAGCTTTTTGCCAGATCATAACTACAACCGTTTACCCGTTTTAGCAGGTGGAAAAGCTGCAGTAAGCCAGCAGGAATTTGCCAACGAAAGAGAAATATTGTACAAGTTATTTTTCGATATGAAGAAAGATGTTAATGAACTTAAAAAAATGTTCTTTGACCTTTTGCAAAACCCCGGCATGGCGCAACATATTCCGATGTATAACAACAATGATTCTCCCATACAGGAGATAAAAAGCACTGGCACCACCGGCAATTTTTCACAATCGAATATGCCTGTTTTTATCCATCAAAATGGAAATGAAATTCATCATCATGAACAGATAGAAGAATCATTAAGCATCATGGATAAAGAAAAAGAACTCATCATAAAAGCATTGAAAAAGCATAAGGGAAAAAGAAAAGATGCATCTTCTGATCTTGGCATAAGTGAAAGAACATTGTACAGAAAATTAAAAGAATATGATATAGAAGAATAAAGAAATGAATGGTGAAACATTACACACCATTCTATCAGGCATTGGCTATTCTATTTGGGGTATTTATCTTTTAACAATTCCTCATTA
>JAYWAU010000378.1:0-3802 GCA_043782265.1 Ferruginibacter sp.
AAGCAATATATATTCTGGACAGCACTTACCGGCGTAACTATTTTCAATACATTTATTTACCTCGCCGGTCACTATACCTCCGCCATCAACCTTGCTTTGATAGGCACTACTTCTTCTCCTGTTTTTATTACCATTCTGGCTGCCATCTTTTTAAAAGAACATATTAGCAGACCCCGTGTTATTGGCATGGTCATTTGCATAGTTGGTATTCTTTTTTTGATAAGTCACGGAAACCTGCAAACACTTGCCCGGTTTAGGTTTAGCAAAGGTGATGTATTAATTCTCATCAGTGCTTTTACCTTTTCCATCTACAATATTTTAGTACGTAAAAAGCCTGCTGCAATTTCGCCATTGGTCTTTTTGTTTACCATATTTACGGTGGGTACAATTTGTCTGTTTCCTTTTTATATTTTTGAAATATTACACAGTGCTCCGGTAAAATGGAATACACATATTGTCGTGATTATTTTATACCTCGGAATTGGTAATTCCATCATCGCTTTTTTTTGCTGGAATGCCTCTATTCAAAAACTGGGTGCATCCGGAACCGGATTGTTTGGTAACCTGATTCCGGTGTTCAGTACCGTTGAGGCGGTGCTATTTTTAGGAGAACAATTTACCACCGTTCATTTAATAAGCGGCTTGTTGGTGATTGGTGGTTTGGTGATTGCCAATATTACTACAAAAGCTTTCAATCGATCCTGACGGGGGGCCACTTACTTTACAAAATGAGTCTTGTGTTTAGAAAGCATAGTTTTAAAAAAGCCTGCCTTACTGTATTGCTGCCATCTTTATAACACTTATAAAAACCAGGCTTACTTGTGGTTAACAATGCTTATTTTCAAACATAAATTTAAAATAGCATGGCAGTAAAAAACTTCCTCAGGTGCAAAGTAAAAATTAAATTTTTCTTAGTCTTTTTGCTGCTGCTTTCAATAGCCTTTGTGAAGGCGCAGGTAAAAAAATCATCCTCCAATACAATAACATCGAACGATCCGCAGTCAGCGTTTCTGCATCCACCTGAAGCAGCAAAGCCGGGAGTACTCTGGATGTGGATGGGCACCAATATGAACAAGGCCAATATTACAAAAGATTTGGAAGCCCTAAAGCAGGAAGGGTTTAACAGAACTACCATGTTCAGTCTTGCAGATATTACCAATCCATGGAGTGCCATCATTGGTAAATCGCCTACTCCACAATATGTTTCATGGACGGAGGCCTGGTGGAAATTGGTTCGTTTTGCGGCAGAAGAATCGAAGCGCCTGGGAATGGATTTTGGTATGTTCAACGGCTCCGGTTATGAAACCAGCGGTGGCCCATGGATTACGCCCGAATTATCAATGCAGGAAATTTGCTGGAGTTCTAAACAAGTATCGGGCAAAACACGGCCACCAATTCAACTGGACAGACCAACGGTTGATCCAAGAGCCAATATGCCCTTTCCAGTTTTTAATATGGAAAACGGGTTGACAGAAAAACCAGAAATTCCGGGCAGGAAAACCTTTTATAAAGACATTGCTATTTTGGCTTTGCCTTCAAAAAGGATTGTTGCCCGCAACCAGGTAATTGATCTTACAAGTAAAATGCAACCCAACGGACAATTGAATTGGGAGGTGCCGCCCGGCGAATGGATTATTTACCGTTTTGGGCATACCACCATGGGAGCTCTCATTCAGCCAGCACATCCCAAAGCAGTTGGTTTGGAGTGTGATAAAATGAGCCAGCAGGCGGTAGAGTTTCACATTAATCATATTATTACTGAAATACAAAAGCACCTGGGCGATTTAATCGGTACCGGTTTTACACATGTACATTTTGATAGTTACGAAGCCGGCGAACCGACATGGACACCCAAAATGAAAGAGGAATTTTTAAAAAGGAGAGGATATGATTTAACACCCTATCTGGCAACATTTGCTGGCCGTATCATTGATAGCCCGGAGGATTCGGTAAAATTTAAAAAAGATTTTGATGCCACCATCAAAGATTTATACAAAGACATTTATTACACTACGATTTCAAAAAAATTAAGAGCAGCCCATCTTACATTTTTAAGTGAGCCCTATGGTGGGCCATGGCGGCAAGATGATGTAATTCCGCTGGTGCATCATGTAATGACGGAGTTCTGGACCAACGAAGGTGTTTATTCGCCTTATGAACTGGAGCCAACTGTTGCAGCCTTGCGAAAGTCGGACCATAACTTAATTGAGTCGGAAGCATTTACCGGGCAGCCTGCCGACAGCAAATGGAGTGAGAATCCGGCATGGTTAAAACCAATTGGGGATGCGGCCTTTTGTGCCGGTGTAAACTGCATGGTGTTGCACCGCTTTGTGCATCAGCCATGGGACGATCGCTATAAACCGGGAAATTCTATGGGGCAATGGGGTACCCATTTCGACCGTACACAAACCTGGTGGAAACCTGCTAAAGCAATGGTGGAATACTGGCAACGGTGCCAGGCCCTGTTACAATGGGGGCAATTTAAAGATGGAGAAAATGATTTTTCTGTAACCACCAATGATAGCATTAAGGTGAAAGCAATTCACCGAAAATTGAAGACTACTGATGTTTATTTTGTTGCAAATACGGCCCGTGAAACAGGCAATGCAATCTGCACCTTTAAGGTAAGCGGCATGCAACCAGAGTTGTGGGATCCTGTTACAACCACCATGCATACACTGCAACAGTTCGATATCTCCAACGGAACAACTTCCATTACGATTCCATTTGATAAGGCACAAAGTTTTTTTGTTGTGTTTCGTAAAAAGCTGGGTGGTTTATTGTCGGCAAGAAAGCTGATTGCAACAGGGGTAAAGGAATTGTCGACGCTTAGCGGGGCTTGGAAGGTGCAATTTGATTCTGCCTGGGGTGGTCCTGCTAAACCTGTTACATTTGATATTTTGCAAGACTGGACAAGTAACGCCAACGAAGGGATAAAGTATTATAGTGGCACGGCCATTTATACTAAAACCTTTGACGTGCAGCTAAAACCCGAAGCTGATAAAAATTCAACTTTGTATCTTGATTTGGGGCTCGTTAATCATATAGCCCGTGTGGTGTTAAATGGAAAAAATCTGGGTGTGGTTTGGACGGCTCCGTGGCATATTCAAATACCCAATGGCATGCTGAAAAATACGAACAATCAACTTGTGATAGAAGTAACCAATGTTTGGGCTAACCGACTCATTGGCGATGAACAACAACCTGCCGATTGTGAATGGTTGCCCAGCCAGTATTTTTATAACAGCGGCTACCAGTTAAAAGAATTTCCTGATTGGTTTTTAAACAAACCGCCAAGGCCCTCTAAAAAAAGATATTGCTTTACCACCTGGAATTATTTTGAAAAAAACTCCCCATTGGTAGCTTCGGGTTTGGTAGGTCCCGTTCGAATTATAGAAGAACAATAATGAAGCATAAAAAAATAAACAATAGCATGAATCAAATTAAAAAAGTGATTGTTTTTTTGATAACATTTGTTGCAATAACAGGCAACCTTTTAGCTCAATTAAAAATTACTTCGGCGTTGGTAGAAAATAAAATCAATCCGCTGGGAGTTAGTTTAAAGCAATTACATTTTAGCTGGGAGTTGGATGCAACAGAAAACAGCCAGTATCAAACAGCTTATCAATTAGTGATTGCCAGTACAGCAGAAAAATTGAATGCAGGTATCTACGATGTTTATAATACTGCCTTTGTTAAAAGTAAGCAGAGTGTGCTGATTGATTATACTGGTAAACAATTGAAGCCTGCACAAACATATTACTGGCGGGTGAAAGTGTGGGATAAAAACAACAGACCTTCT
>JAYWAU010000379.1:0-3801 GCA_043782265.1 Ferruginibacter sp.
CTACTCCCCTGGGTTATGTAACAAACAACACAGACTGTAATGATGGTGATGCTACAATATATCCCGGGGCACCTGAACTATGTGATGGTAAGGACAACAACTGCAATGGTAATGTGGACGAAGGTGTAATTAAAAATACTTATTACCAGGATTTGGATAACGATGGTTATGGCAACAATAACAGCACAATCACAGCATGCACTACTCCCCTGGGTTATGTAACAAACAACACAGATTGTGATGACGGTGATGCTACAATATATCCGGGCGCACCTGAACTCTGCGATAACAAAGACAATAATTGCAATGGTACTGTGGACGAAGGTTTAATTAAAAATACTTATTACCAGGATTTGGACAAAGATGGCTATGGCAACAATAACAGCACAATCACTGCATGCAATACGCCTCTGGGTTATGTAACAAACAACACAGACTGTAATGATGGTGATGCTACAATATATCCTGGGGCACCTGAACTATGTGATGGTAAGGACAACAACTGCAATGGGCAAATAGATGAAATATGCAGCCGTACGCCAATTTACCGGATAAATGCCGGCGGACCGCGACTCACCAATTCGATAGGCACTTTTAATGCCGATGCCTATTTTACGCCGACCCCGGGTAAAACGTTTTCAACCACTTCTCCTATTGCCGCCACCCTCGATGATGTTATGTACCAGACAGAGCGCAACTCAGGTACTGATAATGGCACTTTTGGTTACGGCTTTCCTGTTAGTAACGGGCAATACACCGTGGTATTACATTTTGCTGAAATCTTCTTTACACGCTTGAACAACCGTGTATTTGATGTGAGTATAGAAGGTACAAAAGTGCTCGACAATTACGATATATTTAAAAAAGCGGGTGCTTTTACGGCCACCAGCGAAACCTTTACAGTGAATGTAGCTGACGGAAAATTGAATATAGATTTCAGTGCCCTGGTAAGTGATGGCGGCATCAACCGCCCCAAAGTATCGGCCATAGAGATTTTGAGTGCCGCAGCACCAACTGTCCGTCTTGCACCTACGAATAGTAAAGTGAGAGTTCAACAAGTTTTAATTAATGAATCAGAACTTCAAAAACTCAATATCAAAGTATTTCCAAATCCGGCCAATAATTATTTTAACGTCATTGTTCAAGGTAATGTTACCAAACCAATTACGTTAAGAATAATTGATGTGACGGGAAGGACAGTTCAAAGCTTTAATAATCTTACTGCAAATACATCAATACAAGTGGGTACTAATTATCGACCCGGTGTTTACGTGCTGGAGGGGATACAAGGATTAAACCGGGTAATGATGAAGCTTATAAAACAGCCCAAATAAGTGGCCACCAAATTATGGCATCTAAAAGTCAGTGATACCACACTTGCTTTTAGATGCCAACTTTAGGCACCTTTTCCACACAGTAACAATATTTTTTACAGCATAATCACTTATTGGCGCAAGTTCATCTTCAAAAAAATAAACGCTGCATTGGCGCAGTATGAAGGTCAGGTTAAGTGGGTTGGCTTTCCTTGTGCCATACTGGGCTCCGGTAAACACTTCTTTTAAATAATTGCTGATTTTATTGGCAATCATAAGTCCACTGTCTTCAATGCCCACCAACACCAACTCTTTTTCGCCGTAATTTTGTTCAGTCACTTCCAGTGCCATGCGGCGAAGTTTTTTTCGGCAGTTACTTTTGTAAGGATATATTTTTTATTTGCCATAATTTTCTGTTAACTGTAATAGCACGAATTTATATCAATAAGTTCAGATAATTATATGTCCTATCCAATGGCTTATCTATGTGTTGGAAAACATAAACGATCACAAAACAAATGCGATCGACCAACTGCTACCACAAAATTATGCAGCACTATTGAAGAAGTAATAAAGGGGTTCGTAGCAAGGATACCTCATTCGAGATATTGGTTAGAGAAGAATTTAAAGGATGTGTTGTTAAATCTGTTTCTCTACACTTTTTTGTAGGCGCTATAGAAGAATAAGGTTAGGTGACCAAATTGACATCTTAATTTATCCGATAAATTTGAATTTGATCTTAATTGATTTTTGTATTATGTAACAAATCCAAAATAACAAAATAGGCACAATAACAGTAAACATTCGGGGATAAGCACTTACTAAAATTGTTAGTCCTAAATAGATTATAACAAAAATTATAATAAACATTAAAGGAAATTCAATTTTCCGAAAATTAATCAATGAAATAAAGAGAGAAAATATCATACCTATAACAACCATTCCTGAAAATGCAATTTTGATACTACTATGTTGTAAAGTATATGAATAAGGGAAATTGAAAAAAAGTCGTTCAACATTACTGACGATATTTTTTAAATACTTTACTGGATTGCGTCGAATATTACTTAGGGCAATTTTTTTATACGTATCATCTCTTTCAACTCCTACATATTGATCAATTTTTTTATAATCCTCAAAATGATTTAAGTATAGGGAATTATTCCATCCAGGAATCATTTTTTGGTCAGCAGTGATTTCGATCTTTGAATTTAACGTTGGTATATAGTGCACGTCACGTTCGTGATGCCAATCCCCTAATTCATTTTCATTTGATGAAGTCATCCAATATAATGACATTCCTCCAGAATCACCTAAATAATATAACTTACCCGTTAAATGATAGGTGTAAATTAAATAAGGAGTAATGGTAATCATGGCTACTAGCAGAATTAATAACCCTCTTCTGTAATTGATGACTTTTCTATTTAGGACGAAAAGTAAAGCAAACCCGATGAGCATTAGGAATAACACATATCCAAATATCACTCTGGTAAGCACTATATAAGCTATTATAAGCCCTGAAAAAATAGCATTTTTTATGCTTTTATTTCCAATATTAAATGATTTAACTAAGCAGAACATTAAAAGAGTTATTAAAAATGACGTAAAAACTTCAGTATAGATAACAACCAATTCACCATACGAAATATAATAACATGCCCAGAATAAGCTAAAAATAAATGCCATTTTAAATGGGACATATTGCTGTAAGGTCTTAAAAAGTAAAATAATAGAAAAGTAGTTTAAAATTGCATTTAAAAGTGTAATGCAAATAAGTGGTAAATGAAATACTACAAATGGAACCAATAGTATTGGATACCCAGGACCATTCCATAAATTTATATTGGGTGCAGGAGGCGAATAAAAACCATGTATAAGATTTTGTGCAAAATTTAAGTATCGCCCTTCGTCTCCTTCTATACCATGTGTGGGTTTAACAAAAACAAGGATAACATACAATATAAAAAATGGTAAAAATAAAACAAAAGGATTTTTAATATTTCTTAGGGGCATACTTAATTTAATTAAAAAATGAAAACTTAATTACTTAATACTAACTCTGTAAATGAAACAGTTGTAGAGTTATGCTTGTAAAGAGGAATTTTTTTTATAGAAATTTATCGTCTCTTTTGCAATAGTCGGCCAAGAAAACTCACCTTGCTTAAATTTTCTATCAATGTTGATAGCCATCTTTCTCCTAAGCACTTTATCGGTAATCAAAGTTTCTATTGCATCTGCAAATGATGATGGATCCATATCAGACACCAAAATGCCGGTTTCATTGTGCTCAATTATTTCTTTAAACCCGCCTGTTCTACTTGCGATAATTGGCTTATTAAATGGAAATACTGTCATTGGAATACCACTTTGGGATGCAGACCTGTAAGGGCATACTACAAAAGTACAACTCATTATAAAATGGATAATTTCCTCATTACTGATGGAGTAATTAAAAAATTGATAACTATCTATACCGTCAAAATTA
>JAYWAU010000380.1:0-3800 GCA_043782265.1 Ferruginibacter sp.
TAAATTAGATGCAACACAACAACCAACCGGTTTTCAGGCACAAAGTTTTTTTACAGGCTTTGGGCAAACACTGGCCAATGTTTCTCTATTTATTTTCCCGATGATCTTTATCGGCAAAACCGGTAAGTTGCCCACCTGGGTTTTTGCGTCTTTCTTTTTAGGGGCAGTCTGTTCTATTGGATCTGTTTTATGGAGTATCAAAACAACTCCCGAAATACCACCCTCTGAAAAAGAGTTGGCTGACCTAACAGAAAAAAATAAAGGCATGCCACACCCGGTTGTTCAGTTTTTTTTATCCATCCTTACAACCATCATTGCATACATCGTAATTGTTTTGTTGATAATCCCTTCCCTTGTCTCAAGAGGATTATTTAAAAAAGTGTTGACGTATGCTGAAAATCATTCAACGCTCAAAATATTATTTGCGCAGAATATTGAAATAATTGATGCAGTATTAAGCATGCCCAAAGTAATGTGGCAGCTGGCATTGGTTTATTTGTTTCAGTGGTATGCCTTGTTTTGTTACTGGCAAAATTCATCTAAAAGTGTAGCCTTATCTGTTTGGAATTCCACACCGCAACAAAACAGTGAATTATATGAAAAAGCTGTTGGGTGGACAGGCCTGGTAAATGCCTGGTATAATGTAGTAACTTTTTTATGTGCTTTTGGGTTGGTATGGTTTGCAAAAAAATATTCCCCCAGGATGGTTCATTTTGGTTGTTTGGTTTTAGCTGGCATTGGCCTGTTAGCTTTCCCTCACATTGAAAATAAGTATTTACTATTTCCTGCAATAACCGGTTTTGGCATTGGCTGGGCAAGCATGATGGGCATTCCTTATTTAATGGTGGTAAGCAAAATACCTAAAGAAAGATATGGTGTTTATATGGGCATCATCAACATGATGATTGTAATACCCATGTTTATACAAACAACCAGTTTTGGTTTTATTCTAAAACATTTTTTAAACAGCGACCCAAGAAATGCCATTTCATTTGCCGGTGTTTTTTTATTGATTGCAGCATTATTGACCCTATTGATACAAAGTGGTAAACCTGCCGGAGAAATTAGTTTGGGTGGCGGTGGCGGACATTAAATTTGAATTATTAATAACAAAAAACCGTAGTTGTTATGAAGTCTTCTGTAAGTTTCATTGTTGTTATATTATTAATAGCGATCTAAAATTGTTCTGTTATTCTATAGATAAACATTAAAGCCATACAAAGCCGCAGTAACTTAATTACAATAACAAATGCAACGATTAAGAGGACCGAATTTATGCGGAACAAAAGATTTGACTGTAGAAAAAACGAAAAAAATAAATCATTTATATGAGTAAAATACTCTGCATCGGCGAAGCGTTGATAGATATGATTTGCACTGATAAAGGCAGGTCATTGGCGCAAGGTGAAAACTTTTTAAAAAAAACCGGTGGTGCCCCTACCAATGTTGCCGCTGCAATTGCAGCATTGGGTGGAATTGTAAGCTTGGCCGCTAAAGTTGGCAACGACCCTTTTGGCAAACAATTGGTTGACACCATGAAAGACTTTGGTGTATCTACTGAGTTTATGTTAGTGGATGATACATATTTTACCACTTTTGCTTTTGTTTCTTTAATGGAAGATGGTGAAAGAGATTTTGTATTTAACCGTGGTGCAGACGGACAGTTAAGTGAAGCAGATATTGATGCCATTAACCTGGATGAATTTGCCATTATACATTTTGGCTCAGCCACCGCTTTTCTGCCCGGACCTTTGCAACAGGCATACACAAGTCTTTTAAAAAGAGCACAGGAAAAAAATATTTTTGTAAGCTTTGATCCCAACTACCGCCGCTTACTTTTTAAAAATAACACGCCTTCTTTTATTGAACAAAGCTGGCATTTTTTACAGCACTGTAATTTTTTTAAGTTGAGTGATGAAGAAGCTATGTTACTAACCAATACCAATACCCTGATGGATGCAGCAGAAAAGCTGGTGCAACAAACAAGTGCTTTGTTTACCATTACACTTGGTAAAGATGGCACCCTGTTGGGCTATCAAAAAAACATCAGCATATTACCAAGTATTCCTGTAAAACCGGTGGATACAACCGGGGCAGGTGATGCTTTTGTTGGCGCTGTTTTATACCAGCTTAGTTTTAAAACAACAGATGAAATTAAAGAACTGCCTGTTGAAGCATGGAACTCCATTATTACCAATGCCAATAAAGCCGGTGCCCGAACCTGTGAATACATGGGTGCCATGGAAGCATTTAAACAATTAACTGCTGATATATTTAATTAAATAAAAAACTGTTTTCCTGAAGAAGAACTTAGGGCACAGTATTATTTTATTTTTATAGGTTCTTTTAATTAAAAAAGTTTTCGATAATAGAGATTCATCAAATAATTGCCCGTTAAGGGATGAGGGTAAAACTTATGTACGATTATATATTACATCAACAAATTAAAGCTGCGTTGATAAAATTCAAGATTGGAAAGGAAGAGGATGACCTTTCATTTTATAGCAGGTTAATTGCCAATGCTTCGGCTATTAAATCGTTGTTTGATGAGTTGTACCAGTATCATCCAAAAGCTGCAGAACAGTTTGACGGATTAATTGATACGCTTACTGCTGCTCATAAAAAAAGAACTGCTGCATTACACAAAAAAGATGCAGCAAAGGCTGATAAAGGGCTGTGGTTTTTAAGCAATGAAATAACAGGCATGAGTTTGTATGTTGACAATTTTTGTGGCAATATCTCCAACCTTGGTGGTAAACTGGATTATTTTAAAAAGCTCGGTGTAAATTTTTTACACCTGATGCCGTTGTTTGAAAGTCCGGCAGGTGAAAGTGACGGAGGATATGCCGTATCAAATTTTAGAAAAATAGATAACCGGTTTGGTACACTGGACGATTTAAAAAAAGTGCAGCAAAAGATGAGTGCAGAAGAAATGTATTTGATGATTGATATTGTACTCAACCATACATCACACCAGCATGAGTGGGCTCTAAAGGGAAAACAGGGAGATAAAAAATACCAGGATTATTTTTACATGTATGACGACCGATCTATCCCCGATACATTTGAACAAACCATGCCGGAAGTATTTCCGGAAGCGGCACCGGGAAATTTTACTTTTATACCTGAATGTGGCAAATGGGTAATGACGGTGTTTCATAAATACCAGTGGGATCTTAATTTTAGCAATCCTGCAGTATTGGTAGAAATGCTTGATGTTGTTCTTTTCTACGCCAACCTTGGTGTAGATGTATTGCGGATAGATGCCCCTGCATTTATCTGGAAACAAATTGGCACAACCTGTCAGAATTTACCCAAGGCACACACCATATTGCGGTTGCTAAAACAATGCGTTCAGGTTGCTTCGCCTGGTATGGCCTTGCTGGGTGAAGCCATTGTAGCGCCCAAAGAAATAATGAATTATTTTGGCACGGGCAATTACATTGCCAAAGAATGCGACTTTGCATACAACGCTACCCAAATGGCGTTGCAATGGGATGCATTGGCAACTGGGGATACCCGTGTGATGCTGGCTGCACAGCATGAATTATTGAAAAAACCTTATGGCACCTCCTGGATAACGTATACCCGTTGCCATGATGATATTGGTTTGGGATATGATGATTATATGATTCAGCAGGCATCTTTCAATCCCTACCAACACCGGGGATATTTAAAAGATTTTTACTCGGGCAATACAGAAGGATCAACAGCTATGGGAGCACTGTTTGCGGAAAACCCCAAAACACAGGATGCCAGAATTAGCGGAACCCTGGCTTCACTTTGTGGTCTTGAAAAAG
>JAYWAU010000381.1:0-10505 GCA_043782265.1 Ferruginibacter sp.
AGAAAAAAGGCCATCCCTGTTGCGGTTGTACAGCCACAAATAATGTCAATAGACGAATTGACCTGGAGGAACGAAATAAATAAACTGCAAAACCAGCTGGTGGATAAAGAAGCATTGCTGAGCGAATTGCAATACCAGGTAGAGGCCAAAGATAAAGAACTCTACAATTCCAAATTTTATAAACCCCGCGGTATTTCGAAACCTGCTTTTTTTGTTGTGGTATTGATTGCCCTTGGCTTAGCTGGTTTTACAGGATATACCAGATTTTATAATCCGGTTAAAGTTAATCAGGGGGAGATACTTGTACCGGAAGAAAAAAATTTAACTATTACTGCAGACTCGCCAGTTACCATTATAAATAAGCCAATAAAAAAGCTGAAGATTAAGTTAACAAAAAATATCAATGCTCCTGTCACTAATGAATACAATAAGTTCGCCTCAAAAAAAACAGTACCTGGCGCTGATTCAACCTCCCGAAAAAGTCATCATCTTCGTGCTGCTAAAGAATATGAAATTATCAATACCGCCTATTTTTATACCTTACCGGATAAAGCATCCAGAAGCAATCTTTATTTAACCGCTGGTAGTGTTATGCTAAAAACGATGGATGAGACAAATGACTTTATCTATGTAGTAGTGCCGGACGGAGAAGGAAAAGGTACTAAAGGCTGGTTGTTGAAAAAAGATTTTGTGCCCGCTAATGATTATTAAGTTATTTAAGGTATTGAAGCACTACTACTCTTTTAAAAATAGTTATTTTAATAAATGCTTTGGATTGCTTCAGGCAAAATTATTGCGGTGTTGTTTTATACAGTAAAAATAGCCTTATAAGTTTGTCAGCTATACATAATCAATTTATGATTTAGACTAATTTTGCAGCTATGCAAATAACGAGGAGAAAATTTATCGCTAATGGGGCTTTAATGACAGGAGGAGCAATATTTACTGATTCCTTTTGGGTTGAAAGGTATTTTATAGAGACCAATGAGTTTTACTTTGGTACGGCCACTAAAAATACCAACAACTTAAAAATGGTTCAAATTTCTGACCTGCACCTGCACGCTATAACTTATCAACTAAAAGAACTCGCCAATCAGCTAAATAAATTGCAACCCGACCTTATACTTATAACAGGGGATGCTATAGATAAATCAGTAAATATGGGATTACTAAAGCAATTCCTCCAGCTGATTGATAATAAAATAAAAAAGGTAGCGGTATTAGGTAATTGGGAATACCAGGCAGAAATTAGTTTTATTGAATTAGAAGATATTTATACGGCCAGCAATTGCGATTTATTGATTAACCAAACAAAACAGTATTCATTTAAAAATAAAACGATCTCCATTACGGGCCTGGACGATTTTTATAGAGGTAATCCAGACTTTGACAGTGCTATTAAGGAGTACAAAAAAAGTGACTATCATGTCGTTTTATCTCATTGTCCTCAATATGCAGATAATATTGCCGAACAAATTAAAAATGACATCAACGTAGATTTTATTTTATCAGGGCATACACATGGAGGCCAGATTAATTTCTTTGGTTTTGTACCTGTATTACCAAAAGGAAGCGGAAGATATCTTAAAGGCTGGTATAACAATAATCCCAAATTGTATGTTTCAAAAGGGGTGGGAACCCGTGCTTTGCCATTGAGATTTAGATCAAGAGCAGAAATTGCTATTTTTAATATGGCCTCCTGATTGGGCTACAATTTCAAAAAAGTATTGGATAGTCTATAAAAAAATAGTCCTTCCGTAGAAACGGAAGGACATTAACGATTGCTTGCCATATGAAAATCTTAACAATTTCTTAAAATGAATTTTGCTGGTATTCCTCTAGTCTTTATATTTGCGCCCACTAACGATTGATTGCCTTTCTTATTACTGACCATTTACTATAAGCGCCCATATTTCTTTTGTAAAAGTAGTGTGGGCGCTTTTATGTTTAAAATCAACTTAAGGTTGTTTTTATGATGGTTAAACCTGCTTTTTTTATGCAATGCCCTATTGAGTCTGCATTACACGTTCAATCTTTAATGATGCCCATTTATTTAATCAACAAAAAAAAGTATTGATTTGATTACTAAAAGGCATTTTTAAATTATTAGTATTGCCCTTTGGTGCAATCACCATTGGGTATTTAAATAGTCGTATAAATTTAATTTGGTCTAAAAAAACTGGTTTGCTTCTTATTATACATAGATGAAATAAATGCACTGGTAGAAAATCTTTTAAATTGTAATACTAAAATTGTAGATTTATTACATAAAATTATAATGACAAAAAAATGCTTGCCAGTCGTTTTGTAATTTCAAAAAACAAAAAAATAATCAAAATTGATTTTTGCGGAAAGATGATTTAGAATACATTTACTAAAATGTTTTAGTTGTTTTAAATATTGCTTTACCAGAAACCAGCAGGAATAAAATTTAATGTTTATTTTTTAATCAATCTACTTAAACCTCTCCATTATGATTAATATAATTATCCCCCTCGATTTTTCAGAAACCTCGTTTAACGCAGCACATTATGCTGCCAACATGTATCAAGACAGGGCAGATGTTACCCTTATTCTATATCACTTTTATACCCATGGCGAGGATACTGAAACTGCGCAGGAATATTTAACCAGCCTAAAAGATGAATTAAGTAAGCGTGGATGTGTTATCGAAACAGAGCTGGAATCGGGAGAAAGGTTTATTGATAGTCTTGCCGCATTTGCCCATGTAAAAAGAGCGTATATGATAGTAATGGGCCTTACCGGAAGAACGCCAATGGCGCAGCGTTTTTCGGGTAGTAACACTTTATTAATGAGTGAAAAGGAAGTATGCCCGGTTTTAATTATTCCTGAAGGTGCTGCTTTTACTGGTATTTCAAATGCCCTGATTACTTCGGAACTAAAATTTGTAGAAGAGACGCCCTGCCTGTTGACTGTAAAAAGGGTGTTGGAATATTTTAAACCGGCACTGCATATTTTAAACGTAGATAGCAAGCACTACATTGAACTTACAGAAGAATACAAAGCAGAAAAAGATAAAATGGAAGCTTTAATGGCAGAATTTGATCCTGAATTTTATTTCATGGATTTATATGATTTTCATGAATCGGTAGATGCTTTTGCAACAGACAATAATATCGACCTTATTATTATTGCCCCAAAATACCATGATTTCTTTGGAAAGCTTTTCAAAACACTTCATACAAAAAAACTGATCTATCAAAGTAAAGTACCGGTGTTGGCTGTACACGAATAAGAAGTTCATTCAAAATTTGTCGTAAACTAAATATTAAAAAAATAGCTATCGCATACCACTCCCTGCTTCGCGAAGAAACAGGGATTTTTTATGCTCCAATATTCCTGTATTCTAAATAACAGAAAGAAATTATTTTCTGCTCACTGTATGGCTATGCCTGATTTTTTATGTGGAACACCTAATTTGTTTGGGTTCAGTGGGGGGCAGTGCATCACTGTTTAGAATGGTTTATATTGTACCTCAAACTAAATAAATCTATTTTATAAGTTGCGCTGTTTACATGCTGAAATATTTCATTAATATAGCATTGGAAAAGGAACAGTAAATATTGCCAAATGAAACAAATCATTCAACAACTGAGGGAAAATAAAGGGCAATTAAACATTTTGCAAAACCAGGTAACGCTTGGCTTTGATGGGTTTATTGATTCTATCATCAGGCTGATTAAAGAAAACAATGATAATAAATCGCCCCTGCTTTTTCAGGAAATGGAGGAGTTTTCAGATTATGTCAGGGAAAGAGCAGGCAAAAATTTTTCGCTGGAGATGCACGCTACTGTGGTAAAATTGGGTGGCAATATGCCCATTATGGCAAATGCATTGGCGAGCTTTGGATTAAAGATTAATTGTATTGGTGCGCTGGGCTTTCCTGTTATTGACCCAGTATTTACCAATTTAAATCCCCATTGTAAACTGCATAGTTTTGCTCCACCAGGCTTAACACAGGCCATAGAATTTAAAGACGGCAAAATGATTCTTTGCCAAATGGAAGACTTGAATGCAGTGGACTGGCCATTATTGAAAACCCGTTTAAGCCTGCATGTTTTAATAGAGCTAATGGAAAGTGCTACTCTTTTTGGTATGTTAAATTGGGGTGAGTTGATTAATAGTACATGTATTTGGAGGGGTATATTACAAGAGGTGCTGCCGCAGTGTACCAACAATAATAACAGAACTTTTTTTGTTGACCTGGCAGATTGTACCAAACGCACTACCGAAGAAATTAACGAATTGCTTTTACTGCTAAAAGAATTTAATAAATTCGGGAAACTTACGTTGGGGCTTAATCACAATGAAGCTTTGTGTATTTACAAGGTTTTATTTAACAAACAACCTGAAGAAGATACAATTGATTTTATTGGCGCCTCCTTATTTGAGGGTTTGTCCATTAATACGTTATTAGTGCATAACAGAAAGGAGGCCATTGCCTTTAGGGCAGATGAGCAGTTTAAAGAAAATAGCTTTTTAGTGGCTGAACCTAAACTGTTAACTGGGGCAGGCGATAATTTTAATGCCGGTTTTTGTTTGGCGCAGTTAATGAAAATGAATTTACCGGATAGCCTTTTACTGGCGCATGTTGTATCGGCGTATTACATAAAAAATGGAATGAGTGCAAACTGGGATACCCTTCTTGAAGAATTAGAAAAAGCAAATAGCTATCATCAAAAATAGAAAAACAATGGTTTCCATTTTTAATACTTACGATGCATTATCAGATTTTGCAGCCCAAGAAATCATCAACACTGTTCAGCAAAATCCCAAGGCAGTTTTATGTTTGGCTGCTGGAGATACACCAAGGCTTACATATCAAAAAATGGTAGCCTTAGCTCATAAAAACCACCTCAGTTTTTCGGGTGTAACTTTTATCGGGCTAGATGAATGGGTTGGTATTGGCCCTGCCATTGAAGGAAGTTGTTACCACTTTTTAAACGAGTTAATTTTTAAGCCCTTGTCAATAAAAGAGGAACGCATCTTTTTTTTTAATGGCAGGGCGGCTGACTTACAGGCTGAATGTAAACGCATTGATACAACCATCAAAGAACTTGGTGCAATAGACCTTACATTGGTAGGGATCGGAATCAATGGTCATATTGGATTTAATGAACCCGGCATTAACCCTGAACTTGAGGCACATATTGTAGCATTGGATGCAGTAACAGCCAATGTTGGCCAAAAATATTTCAAGGAAGAAAAGTTGCTTACTCAGGGTATTAGTTTGGGTATGGCTCAAATTATGGCCTCGGGTAAAGTAGTATTGGTGGCGAACGGTATTAAAAAGGCCGCCATTATTCGTGTAACCATGCAAGGGAATATTTCAACTACTGTTCCGGCCAGTTTTATAAGAAATCATCCTAAAGGAATGATATTACTTGATAAGCAAGCTGCGGCGGAATTGTAAATAAATTATTGAAAAGAGATTTATACCGGTGAGGTAAGAAATTATGATAAAAAAGATACAGTGCATTCAGTCTGAAAAAAATTATGAAAGGGATTAATAAAAATAAAATAAGCCATCCTGAAAATATTTATCAATGACAACACTTTCACAAATTACCGTGCATAAAATTGTGGCCATATTACGTGGTATACAAGCCGATGATGTGCTAAAAATTGCAGGAGCATTGTGTGATGGCGGTGTAAAAATTATTGAAGTAACACTCAATTCACCGAATGCGTTATTGGCAATTGAACAATTGAACAGTGCATATGGAAATCAATTGCTGGTAGGTGCAGGAACAGTCTTAAATATCAGCGATGCAAAAGCTGCTATCGCCGCAGGAGCTAAATTTCTTATTTCACCAAATGTAGATATTGCTGTTATAAAAGCAGCAAAAGATGCCGGTATCCTTAGCATTCCAGGAGCCTTTACACCGACAGAAATTGTTACAGCGCATAATAACGGCGCAGATATTGTAAAAGTATTTCCGGCACCTGATGCGGCGTATATAAAAAATATATTGGCTCCTTTAAATCATATAAGGCTTATGCCAACAGGAGGAATCAATCTTACTAATATAAAAGCATTTAAAGATGCAGGCGCAACTGCTTTTGGAATAGGCAGTTCGTTGGTAAATAATCAATCTATCATTGATGAAGCTTATTTGCAGCAACTGACAATAAAGGCCAGTGATTTTATGACAGCCATCCAATAATTTTAAAAATTAACCACTACAAATTAGTAAGCTATAAATGGAAAAATTTATCAGTTGCGATTGGGGAACTTCCTCTTTGAGGTTACGATTGACAGATGCAGGAACACAAACTGTTTTGGCGGAAGTTAAAAGCCAGGATGGCATTGCAGCCATTTATGCTTTATGGAAAAATGATAACAATATTGAACGGATTTCCTTTTATTTATCCATTTTATCAGGGCACATTACAACGCTTGCCACGCAATATGGGCAAAGTCTTGCTGGCTTAACCGTTGTTCTTTCCGGGATGGCCTCCTCCAGCATTGGTATGCTGGAGTTACCATATAAAGAAATGCCATTCAATAAAGATGGCAGCGATTTTTTAGTTGATGCCATTCCGCCATCGCTCCATTTTAGCAACCGGCTTTTGATAGTTTCAGGCGTTCGGTCAGCAACAGATGTAATGCGTGGTGAAGAAACAATGTTGGCTGGCTGCAATACTGATGTGCAGGCAGAAGAAGTACTATTTATTTTTCCAGGAACTCATTCAAAACATGTGACCGTAAAAAATGGAATTGTACAAAATTTTAAAACTTATATGACAGGAGAAATTTTTGATTTGCTTGCCAACAAAAGTATCTTATCAGCCTCCGTACAAAAAAATAGTTTTCTGCAGGCAAATGAAATGGCCTTTAAAAAAGGAGTAATGGAAAGTTATAATTCCAATTTCCTCAGCACTCTTTTTCATGTAAGAACAAATCAATTATTTGATCAGTTAGATACAATGTCGAATTATTATTTTTTGAGTGGTTTGCTAATTGGTGCTGAATTAAAAGATATTCCCGAAAAAAAATATGCAGGGATACAACTGGTTTCCTCTGAAATATTTTTACCGCTATACACCATGGCGTTAGAGACAGTGGAGGTTACTGGCATGCAATGCCATGATGCTGATGCGGCATTAATTAAAGGACAATCCCTTATCTTTAAGCAATATAAAAATACTGATAAAAAATAGCCGTCATGAAATTTTTAGCATCTATTTCCATCCTGTTGTTTATTTTTTTTTGCGGTAGTTGCGGCCCTTCAACCAATACAGAAAAAGATAAAAAAGTTATTCCTGTAGATAGTGGTGCAGGAAAGATTGAAATATATGATGCCAGTGCTTTAAAATTGATAGACAGTAATGCAACCATTGAAGTGATTGGCCGGAATTATAGCTGGTCCGAAGGTCCCGTATGGATCCCTGCATTACACTCGCTGTTATTTTCGGATGTACTTGAAAATAAAATTTATAAATGGAATGAGGTTGACACGCCGACCGTTTATTTATCTCCTTCCGGCTATACGGATACAACCGCACGCAATGGTGAAAACGGTTCCAATGGTTTGGCAATTGATGTAAATGGAAAACTGTTGCTTTGTCAATCGGGTAACAGGCAGGTTGCGAGAATGCATGCAGCCCTTCATGCACCGGAACCTAAGTACACTGTGCTTTCTTCAAACTACAATGGTAAAAAATTCAATAGCCCCAATGACCTTGTTGCGGATAGTAAAAACAATATTTATTTTACAGACCCTGTTTACGGATTACCAGATGGTGGGCAAGATAAAACGAGGGAGTTGCCATTTGAAGGTGTGTATAGAATAAGTGCCGGAGGAAAAACTACCTTGCTGATTGATTCTATACCAAGGCCGAATGGTATTGCTTTATCGCCCGATGAGAAAATACTTTACATTGCCAGCAGCGATGCAGAACTACCTAAATGGTATGCTTATAACCTGGATACCAGCGGAAAAATTTTAAGTGGCGGAATATTACTTGATGCCAAACCTTTAAAAGCAAAAGCTTCCGTAAAGCAGGGCCCGGACGGATTGAAGATAGACAAATACGGAAATCTTTTTTGTGCAGGTCCGGATGGTATCAATATTATTTCCCCTGCCGGAAAATTATTAGGGCTGATAAAAATTTGTGAACGAAGGGTTTCCAATTGCGCTTTTGATGATACAAAACAAGAACTTTTTATAACGGCTGATGATTGGGTGCTTAAAGTAAAATTACACCCTTAATTTGCAGCAATTATTTGCAGCAGTTTTTGACTTTTCAAAATTGAAATCTTACCCTTTCGTAAAACCGGTTACTTTACCCTGATTGAATTCCTTAAAAAAGTATTTCTTTATAACGAAACTTCACTGTATGAAAAATTCGACCATTGGATGGATATATATGCTTGTAGTTTTTGCTTCCTGTAATAATGCACCCAATAAAAATGTAACTGCAGAAAATGGATCAACTGTCACAAAGGGAATGTACGGGTATGATGCTGATTTCTTAAAAAAACATACTGATAAAGTTCTTGAACTAAGCAATGAAGACAGCACCGCTAAAGTATTGCTGTCAGCAGATTATCAGGGCAGGGTTATGACAAGCACTGCAACCGGCGATACAGGTGTAAGCTTTGGTTGGCTTAATTATGAGCTCATTGCTGCTAAAGAAAAGAAAAAGCAATTTAACCCGGTTGGTGGCGAAGAAAGGTTTTGGATGGGCCCCGAAGGAGGCCAGTATTCATTGTATTTTAAAGCGGGTGATTCCTTTAATATAGCACACTGGCAGGTTCCTTCTTTTATTGATACAGACAGCTATGAAGTAGCACAATCAGATAAATCATCTGCCACTTTTACAAAGAAAACAAGCATCGTAAATTTTAGCGGAACCACATTTGATATTGCCATTGAAAGAAAGATTACACTGCTTTCAAAAGCTCAGTTGGCCAATACATTGCAAATAGCTTTGCCTGAAGGCGTTCATTTTGTAGGCTTTCAAACGGATAATAAAGTAACGAATGCGGGTAGTAATGACTGGACAAAAGACAAAGGGCTTTTATCCATCTGGCTGCTGGGTATGTTTACACCTTCTGAAAAAACAACTGTCATTATTCCATTTAATCCAATACCAAATGCCCATTCATTTATTACAAATAATTATTTTGGGAATATCCCCAAAGAACGTTTACAGGTAAACGATAGTGTGCTGTATTTTACCTGTGATGGAAAGTTTAGGAGCAAGATTGGGTTATCTCCCTTAATTGCAAAACCCATTGCTGCCAGTTACGATTTTCAAAAAGATGTTTTAACCATCATCATTCCACAGGTAGATAAAAATGCGGCCTATGTAAACAGCAAATGGGAAATGCAGCAACAGCCTTATGAAGGAGATGTGATAAATTCGTACAACGATGGACCATTGGCAGATGGAACACAGATGGGGCCTTTTTACGAAGTGGAATCATCATCACCGGCACTTGCTTTAAAGAAAGGCCAAACCGGAGCATACAATGAAACTACCTGCCATTTTCAGGGGGAGTATGTTACTTTAAAACAATTGGCAAAACAATTACTAGGTGTTGATCTTGATACAATAAAAAAATAGATAGCATGCATTTATACAAAACATCCCGGGGCAATATTCTTAAAAGTAAAATGGGTTCTTTTTTAATAATGGAAAAATGGGATTCGCTCATCAACCAGCCGGATCTTAGGGCACATCTCCTGCATTTGAGTGCAATAGCCGAAACAATCAGTGAAGATGAAGCAGGTAAACTAATTAATGATTGCCTGTTGCCCCCTATTGGCAGCCAGGAGGTTTGGGCCGCAGGCGTTACCTACCTGCGCAGCCGGGATGCAAGAATGGAAGAGTCTGAAGATTCCGGCGCTGCTGATTGTTATCAAAGGGTTTACGAAGCCGGCCGGCCCGAATTGTTTTTTAAATCGTTACCACATCGGGTGGCCGGGCATTCTCAAAAAGTAAATATCCGTAAAGACTCCACCTGGAATGTGCCCGAACCGGAGCTTACGTTATTCATCAACACGCAGGGAAGTATACAGGGCTATACCATTGGCAACGACATGAGTTCAAGAAGTATCGAAGGCGAAAATCCTTTGTATTTACCACAGGCAAAAATGTATGAAAGAAGTGCTGCACTTGGACCCTGCCTTTTTATTCCTGAGCATCCAATTGCTTTAAGTACTGCCATTAAAATGAACATTTACCGAAATGGAGAAAAATTATTTAATGATAGTACAACATTGGCAAATATGAAAAGGTCTTTGAATGAGCTGGCTGGCTGGTTGTTTAAGGAAATGGATTTCCCTTATGGCTGTTTTTTAATGACGGGTACTTGTGTAGTGCCACCCAATGAATTTACCTTGCAGGAGAATGATGTGGTAAACATCAGCATTGATGGTATTGGAACACTCACCAATACGATTACTGAAAAAAAATAAGAAAGTCAGTTTAGAAATAATTGAATGTAAAATCATTCTACGGGCTACTTAAAA
>JAYWAU010000382.1:0-3794 GCA_043782265.1 Ferruginibacter sp.
CAGTCCCAATCCTCTTCAAAATTCTCCCATGGCGTAGGCCAAATATTTCTTGAAATTTTAAGTTGATGAAGGATATAGTTTTTGTAATAGGAAGTTCTTCTTTTTTGTAACTGATGCTTTTGAGGCGAAGTAAAATTTAGCGGCAGGTTATTAATATCCCATGGAATTTTATTTCCTTTAAACCGATAACCTGCTTTAAGCAAAAACATAGGAGATATAGGAATTAGTATATTGTTTATTATAAAAGGGAAAAAGGGGATGCGCATACTTTTTTTTATACTTCGGCTTAACCTTAAAAATTTTCTAAGTCTTCCGGCCAATAATAAATGTGGCAAGGGGTAAATGGTACTGTTGGATGCAGTCATATCACCTAAGTAACCTGAAAGAACCCTGCGAACTGATTTTAATTTAAATTCTTTGTATAATGCTTCATCTACATAATAAGAACTATTGAATGGGGCAAAATGCAGGTTGAATTTTTCAGCTGAATTTGTAAGGAAGTTAAGATTTGAATGATATATGTATGTAGCATCTATATTTTTTTCCTGTTGCAATACAGCTTTTATAAAATCAAGTTCATCATCACTATTGGGCGTTTTAAACTGCGGATCCAATACAGAAGAAGCTGTTATTAATTTCTTGTCTTCTATGACCAATTTTCTTGCCACCAAGCAGGCAATAGTACTGGAATCCAATCCTCCGCTTAAAGGTACACCTACGTTTCCTATAACACGGGTATGATCCGAAATAACTTTTTTCAATATTTCAAGCAAAGCCAACGCACTTTGTTCCTCTGTTTTATACTTCAAATTTGGTTTATAAACGGGTTCCCAGTATTGACTAATGACGATACCGGAACTATTGAACGATAAAGTACTTGCAGCCCTTAAGCGTGTAATATTTTTCCAGCAAGTTTTGTCAGGGGTGTCTAAAATTCCAATTGCCAGATCCCTAATTTGGCTGTTATCAATGGCTGTTTGTACAAAAGGAAGTTTAACAATCGCTTTTAACTCTGTTGAAAAAACAAAACGGTTATCCTGAAAATAATAAAGTAATGGTTTTACCCCCATATGGTCTCGTGCACAAAAAAGCTCTTTCTTTTCTTTATCCCAAATAACAAACGAAAAATCGCCAAAAAGATTTTTTACAAAGTCTTTACCCCATTTGCGATAAGACCTTAGCAACAACATGGAGTCAGTGGTTTTTTCCCTTTCCGCCTCGGTTATATTTAACCTGTCCATCAACTCATCCCGCTCATCTAACCTTGCATTGGCAGTTATTACAAATCCACCCTCCTCAAAGGGCGATTTATCGTAAATAGATTCTGGTGTTACCTGAAGTAAAAGGTGAGCAAATACCAGAGAATGTTCCTGGTAAAGTCCATACCCATCTGGTCCACGATGTATCAAATCTTCCTGCATTGATTTTATCCAGGCCAGATTTACTGGGCGGCCTTGTAAATCAAGTATTCCAAAAATTGCACTCATTCCTTATAGTTAACCCTGCTTCTTTTATAAAAAATTAATTGTTATCAGTTAATAAGCGTTTATTAACTCCAACGTTTAAGAAATCTAAATTGTCCGGTATATTTAGATTTTTAGAGAGTAAATATATTTTTCCAGATTTCCGCAAAATTGTTCAATCCCAATTTCTTTTGGACGTAAAACTTTGGTAACTCTTACTTCTTTACTAATACAAGTAATCTGTTCAAAGTACCTTTTCTCGCATTCGGGCATTCCCTCCAGGTATTCCCATCGGTATATTTCACTTCGGAGTGCTGTAAATTTTTCAATACCTGTAAGCTCCCGCAACTTCACTTCCAGCTCATCGTGTATGCCCAGCAGGAAAATTTGATGGAGAGGGACTAATTTTCCCTTATCCGAATTAATTGGAAAATAGAATTTTTCTGTTTCGGAGTCAATTTGATGTAGCCCATCTTTCACCAGTGTTAATTGTTTGAGGCTATCGCTCCAAAGCTTTATTCGATCTGACATGGCCCAAATTTGAGGTTTGCCAGTTGTGAACAATAATGGCGTAACATCATCAGTTAAAAATGCGGCTCCGTTTAAACTAAAAGAGGCAGTAACCGAAGATTTTCCTGCTCCAGATTCACCACAAAGCATTATGCCTATATCCTTATACTTAAAACAACTTCCATGCAAAGGAAGAATCAGGCGTTGGTGCAAAATGGCACCATAAACAGAGCCATTTAGATATAACTCGAGCGCATTTTGATTGTAATTTTCATAAGGGCATATTTCAATATAATTTCCATTGCTGGCATAATAAAAGGCCACTCCTTCTATATCTAATGCAAATTGGTTCTGGTTAATCTGTTGCCATTCGTCGGAGTATAATGGGTCAGTTATTATTTGTTGTTGTTGAGTAACTAATATAGTCACATCTTTCAATGGAAAACGGAATATCATATGGGAATTGTGATCTGGATTAATAAATTTTTAACCTTATAACTTTGGCATTTTAAGCTTCTTGGTATTGCCATTAATTGTATGTTTATAAGTAAATATTAAATGGACAATTTGTTTAAATTTAGTAGTAATAACCTGCATTTTTCTACCTTGTTATTACAGCTTCGCTTTCTCAGTCACAAAGCTATGCAGAGTTAATATTTACTATCTGAATTGCCAGCCAGAGATAAGTTTAAAGGATGGCGTTGAAATTTTTTGTGTATTTGCTAAAATAAATTGAGGGTAAAAGTAATTCAATAAGATAAAGAACTGAATGGGTTTTATTAAATTCATTTTTAGGTAAATAATAATACACTTTTCTTTACTGTAAATAGCAATAATACGGTAAGCCCAGATTTTAGTTATAAAGCGAACTAGCATTAATAGCGAGTTGATAAACAAAGTAAAATTTAATGCAAGTGGGGATTTTTAACCTCAAACCCAGGGGTATTTCTTGATCAATCTAATAAGGAATGTAAGTACTTTTTATAAAGAATTACAGTATTGACCACTTGGTACACGCTTCTATCAATACTCATTATTAAGTTGCAGCTCTATCTGCCTGTAAATAGTTTAGATATTCAAAATAATAATTACATTAAAATGTTTTAATTTACTACTTAGGCAGTATTTTTGCAATTAAATAGCTCTAATAAAATTGAATGAATTAATAAACATCAATCGTTATCTTTAGTTTGTACGTAAAAGCAAACTTTAGCTAGCTAACATTTATAAGATATCAGTAAATAGAATTAATTATAAGATATCTTATAAAAAGTGTGTTTTTTAAATAAATTCTAATATCCTGCACCCCAAAAAAATTAACAGTTATGCCCAACAATTTATTAAAAAATTTTGCTCCACGCTGGATCATTTTTTGTTTTGATATAACATTAATAACTGCATCGTTATTTTTCTCTTTTTTGCTTATTTTCCATTTTTCCATTAATCTTCCTGATCTGATTGTTTTTTTACCAGCATTAATTGCAAATATTGCTATTAGTTTAGTATGTTTTGTTGTATTTACCATCTATAAAGGGATTATACGTTACTCTGAAATCAGGGATATTGTACGTATTATAAAATTTGGATTATTACAGTTTGGAATCTGGTTACTTGTTTATTTTTTTGATAGCAAAAAAATAATCTCTGATAAAATTTCTTTGGATTTATTAGTGATCAATTTATTTGCATTAATTTTTATGCTGGTTGCTTTCAGGCTTTTGGTAAAAGAAGTATATTTTATGGCGCAATCAAAGCCTAATCCTGCGCATAGAACCCTGATTTTTGGTGCCGGTATGATGGGACAAATTACAAGAACTGTAT
>JAYWAU010000383.1:0-3793 GCA_043782265.1 Ferruginibacter sp.
TTTCTGGTCCAAACGGTTCCATCTGGCAAATAATATTGTAGAGAGAAGTATTTATTTCATCAAAAGAAATGGCCGAGTCAATAATGATTTCGGGGATCAATAATTGTGGTGCAATAGTGGCTGCTACCACCGCTTCAAACTTAGCACTGAAGGCATTTACATTTTCAGGCAACAGCGAAAGTCCTGCTGCCGCAAAGTGGCCGCCATAGCCCAGTAAATATTCCTGGCATGCATGTACGGCTTCGTATAAATTATAACCTACCACACTTCTTGCACTGCCCGCTACAATATCTCCGCTGCGTGTAAGTACAATGGTTGGCCGGTAATATTTTTCTGTCAGCCTGCTGGCAACAATCCCCACTACGCCTTTGTGCCAGTGCTCCTGGTAAACTACTGTTGATTTTCTGTTAACGAGCTCAGTATCTTTTTCAATTAATGCGAGTGCTTCAGCAGTAATGCTGCTATCTGCTTCTTTCCGGTCACTGTTATCGCTGTGCAGTAATTTAGCCAGTTCCAATGCTTTGTCGGTGTCTTTTTCAACAAACAATTGCACTGCTTTTTTTGCATCATCCATTCTACCAGCGGCATTTATTCTGGGGGCAATTACAAATACCACATTGTTGATTGACAGTTTCTTTTGTATCCCACCCAATTGAATCAATGCTTTGATGCCTGCACAGGGGTCGCTGTTGATTTGTTCCAAACCATAATAAGCAAGTATCCTGTTTTCTCCGGTCATGGGCACAATGTCAGCCGCTATGGCCGTTGCAACCAGATCCAGGTAACAAAAATAATGTTCTTCGCCGATGCCAAATTCCATGGCCAATGCAGTCATTAATTTAAAACCTACACCACAACCACACAATTCTTTATAAGGATAATTACAATCTTTTTGTTTGGCATTCAATATGGCAACAGCATCCGGTAAGGTATCATCCGGAAGATGATGATCGCATACTATAAAATCGATGCCGAGTGTTTTTGCATAAGCAATAAGGTCGGCAGATTTGATGCCGCAATCCAACGATATAATTAAAGTGAAATTATTTTCTGCTGCATAATCAATTCCTAACTTACTGATTCCATAACCTTCCCTGTAACGATGAGGTATGTAAAATTCTACGAAGGCGGGATCATGAATTTTGCAGATAAACTGGAACATGGAAGCCACAGATGTAGTTCCATCAACATCATAATCACCAAATACCAATACCTTTTCTTTTGTACTGATGGCTGTAGAAATCCTGTTTACTGCTTTGTGCATATCCTTCATCAGAAAAGGATCATGCAGTTCATTTAAGTCAGGCCGGAAATAAGATTTCGCTTTTTCAAAATCATCTATGCCACGTTGAACTAAAATATTACATAGCCGGCCATTTACTTTTAGCGACTGGCGAAGCGCTTCTGTAGCGCTGTCATCAACCTGCAGTATATTCCAGCGTTTCTCCATGGTAATTTTCAATATTATAAAACAACAAAAATCTTTTTAGCAGCTTTTCTGCCGGTTCAGTATTTCCTATCAGTAGTATAGCGAACCAGTTCTTCCAGCGCTTTCCGCACTTCATTGTCTTCAAATTCATGAAGGATTGAGAGTGCTTCATCCCTGTAAAAATTCATTTTCTCTGCGGCGTAAGTGATTCCACCTGTTTCAACAACGGTGTCAATAACGTACCTTACTTTTTCAGTATTTTTATTTTCATTTTTAATAATATAAATAAGTTCCCTTTTTTTTGAATTACTGATGTTGTTTAAAGTATAAATAAGTGGCAGGGTTAATTTTTTTTCTTTTATATCATTACCGGTAGGTTTCCCGATATCCTCTTTTCCGTAATCAAACAAATCATCTTTTATCTGGAAGGCTATGCCGACTTTCTCACCAAATAATTTCATTTTGTTCCCAATAACTGCATCTTTACTTGTACTCCATGCACCTACCGAACAGGCAGACGAAAGCAGGGAAGCAGTTTTATTACGGATTATTTCAAAATAAATATCTTCTTTCAGGTTAAGATTCCTGGCTTTCTCTATTTGCAGCAATTCACCTTCGCTCATCTGCTTAACGGCTTCGGATAAAATACGGAGGTGCTCGAAATCATTGTTATCAGTTGATAATAGCAGTCCTTTTGACAAAAGGTAGTCTCCCACCAATACGGCAATTTTATTTTTCCAAATGGCATTGACAGAAAAGAAACCTCTACGTTCAAGAGATTCATCAACAACATCATCATGCACAAGGGTAGCTGTATGTAATAACTCAACCAATGCAGCAGCCCTGTAAGTACTTTCATTAATTGGACCGTGTAATTTGGCACTTAAAAATACAAACATTGGCCGTAGTTGTTTTCCTTTACGCTTTATGATGTATTTCATAATCCTGTCTAGAAGCGGGGTCTGGCTTTTTACAGATTCGGCAAACTTCTGTTCAAAAGTATTTAGTTCTTCTCCGATAATGTTTTTTATAAAATCCATTGTGTAAAAAAGTAGCAATATAGTGCAGGAAGTAACGGGTTCAAAGTAATTCTTGTTTTAAATGCATTTATGAATTTTAAAGAATTGGTTTTTAATTTTTCAATAAGTAGCAAGCAATTACAATTAAAAGCATCGAATAAAGTAAAAATGGGGCCTGTAAAGGAACTTATTACTTAAATAAAGCATAAAATTTTTTGTTTATTAAGTATCAACATCTATTTTTGCATCTTACAACTCATAAATTTTTAGAAATATAATAATCAATTAGTTATGGCAAGCAAAAAGTACAAATTAATTTTAGGACTTATAACCCTAATAGCGTCTACAACTTTTGCCCAAATGGGTACAGGTTATAGTATATTTGATTCTTCTGTGATTCCTGCAAAAAGGCAGCCTCAGCAGAATGAATTTTTAAATAATACTTATAACTTCCCAGCTAAGCCACGCAATCAGCTTGAAGTGGGTTTGTCATTGGGAAATATTGCTATTTCTGGCGATGTAGATTCCAGAATGCCAAGATTAGGTTTCGAAGCACATGTTAGAAAAGCCTTGGGGTATGTATTTTCTTTGAGGTTACAATACGTTAATGGTACACCTAAAGGTTTAAATTTTCAGCCATCTTATAATTTTCAAAATAATACAGCCTGGAAATCTTCTTATGCAAATGGCCAACCTGTTTTTTATAATTATAAAACACATGTACAGGATTTGGGGCTTCAAGGATTGTTTTCTTTGAGTAACATTCGCTTTCATAAACAAAAGGCAGGTATTTCGATTTATGTGGGAGGTGGTATTGGAGCTTCCTGGTATAATGTTAAGGTAAATGCACTTGATGCTGGTAACAACCCTTATACAACATTATTTACCAGTGTAGCAAATGGT
The DNA here is from genome assembly GCA_043782265.1 of Ferruginibacter sp. GTDB lineage: Bacteria > Bacteroidota > Bacteroidia > Chitinophagales > Chitinophagaceae > Ferruginibacter. The sequence continues at coordinate 3,352 of JAYWAU010000383.1, forward strand.
GGAGATATTTCTTATAGTAATAGAAAAAATATCTTTAAAAGATTAAAAGATGGAATGGATAACACTTACGAAACAGATGGAGAATCTGAAGGTAACCGCCGTCCAAAACTTGGAAAAAATACATTGAGACCTTCTGCAACTGTAGTAGCAGGGGTAGCTTTCAAATTAAGTTCAAGAGTTAATCTTGCCTTAGAAGATCGTCATACTTTTGTAAAGTCTGATTTGTTGGATGGACAACGTTGGCAGGAGCATCCAAATGGAGATCCTGTTTTAACTCCTGATTACGATTCATATAACTATTTATCTTTAGGTATTAACTTTAATTTGGGTGCTAAATCCGTTGAGCCATTGTGGTGGTTAAATCCTTTGGATTATGCTTACAGCGAAATCAACAATCCAAAGCACATGAAATTACCAAAGCCAATTTTGGATGATACAGATG
>JAYWAU010000384.1:0-10483 GCA_043782265.1 Ferruginibacter sp.
GATGGCGTGCCTATTCTTTACCACGACAATACATTGAACCTTCGGGTGATACAAAAATGTGGCCTTGTTGGCCCAATAGAAAATTACACTTATGAGCAGCTATCTACTTTTGTGCGACTTATACATGGTGAAAAAATTCCTACACTAAGGGAGGCATTAAATGCTGTTGTGTACCAAACGTCGTTATCCTTTGTGTGGTTAGACACTAAATACTCAAGTTCCATTAAACCGGTACAAGCCCTTCAAAAAGAATTTATACAAAAAGCTGCAGCCCAGGGTAGAACGCTTGATATTGTAATCGGACTTCCGGGTAAAGACCAGTTTAATCAATTTCTTGCATTGCCAGATTATACCACTACCCCTGCTTTGTGTGAACTGAGTATTGAAGATGTAGAGAAAATTAATGCCAAAATATGGGCACCACGTTTTACAGAAGGGACTCAGAACGATAAGGTAGCCGTTATTCATGCACAGGGAAGAAAGGCATTTGTTTGGACTGTTGATGTACCTGAATTTATAACCCACTTTGTAAATGAGGGTCATTTCGATGGTATATTATCTAATTTTCCATCTTGCGTAGCTTTTAATTATTATGTACATGAGTAAAGGAGTTATTTTGTCAGTTGCAGTAATGGCAGTTATGGCTATTAACAAGTCATTTGCACAAACTAATGTTAAAACATATAACCAAGTAAAAACAAAAAAAACGTTGGTGCTGTATGTTGGTGGAGGATTCGCAGATTATTTAGCCCCGATTAAAATACAACCAGTTAATCTACAGAATAATATTACCAGAACCAGTGCTACTGGCACTATCAGGATTATGTGGCATCCGGGATACCGTTTAAATTTTGGTATCGAAAGCGGGTATAGCAATTTTTATTCTTATCATGTAAAAAACAACGCTGTATCAGGCAAATTAAGCCTGCATGCTGTTCCTTTACTCGTAGTATGGTCAATGCCAATAATAAAACGGGTTAACATTTTTTATGGTTTGGGGTCTTATCTTTTAACTACATATCTTAAATATGATGGTGTTGTAAAATCCAAAACATTTAGTTTAGGCTCGAATATTGCTTTATCCTATACACAGCCTCTTTCGAAAAAATTAGGCATCGCAGCAGAGGCAAAATGGATGAATGCTTTTGTTACAAAAGACAATCTGTTATCTTTAGAGGTACAGATGGTTTGGAAGTTTTTAGAATTTAGATAAATAAATTCCGTCATGACAAAATCCTATCTTTTTTTATTAATTGGTTTACTACCTTTTATTTCCATAGCACAAATTCAATCATCACCAGCTACATCCGGAATTGAAATTGATTTCATCAGCGATACCCAGCAACCCATGATGGTGGAAAAAATTATTCTTAAACCAACGCATAATATAAAAGCTACTTCCCTGCTTTTTTCCGAAATTTTAAAAACGAACCCTCAGAGCCTTTACATGTTAGGCGATGTGGTTTCATTGGGATTTAATAACCATAAATGGAAAAAGGTAGATCGCTTTTTAGACAGTTGCCGCAAAGAAAATACAACTGTATGTGGCCTGCTTGGAAATCATGATGTGATGGGGCGCAAAAAAAAAGGCGAACAAAATTTTGATAAAAGATTTCCTGAGAATGTACGTACCGGTTATGTTTCAGTAACCGACTCTGTTGCCATTGTTTTACTAAATTCAAACTTTAATAAACTTTCTGCAGCAGATAAGAAAAAAGAAAATGATTGGTATCAAAGCACTTTGAATGCATTAGATACAAACACTGCAATTAAAGCCGTGATTGTAACCTGCCATCATGCCCCCTACACCAATAGCAAAATTGTAGGGTCCTCCAGCCAGGTGCAGCAAAACTTTGTAAAGCCTTATATCAACTCAAAAAAAGCCCGCTTGTTTATTACCGGGCATGCGCATGGCTTTGAACATTTTAAAATACTGGGTAAAGATTTTTTAGTAATCGGTGGAGGTGGAGGTCTGCACCAGCCAATGGATACTTCTGACAAAAGGTTGCCCGATATAGCAGAGGAGTACAAACCATTGTTTCATTATCTATCTGTGCAAAGAGTAGCAGATGAATTATCTGTTACTTCTCATTTTTTAAAAAGTGATTTTGCTACGTTTGGTACCGGTCATTCTTTTATAACAAACCTTGCTTCAAATGCTGTCACTAAAATTGAGCAGCAGCCAGCAGATGGCAGTCACTATTAATATCTACACCAGCTAGTTTAATACTATAAAATTCTCTAATCATTTCTCTTCCTAAATCCTAATACTTACTGACAGCCGCTATTCAACTTATCCCTCATTCTATATCTTTTTATATGGAAAACAATTGCAGCTGCATCTTACAATTTCATCCATCAAAAATAGCAGGCCATACTTTTAAAATTTGCCAAAATAATTTTATTATTTGTTTTTCTCTCCTGTAACAATACAAGTAATTATTACGCAAAAAATGCTGCTGTTTCCAACAATGAAAAGCCTCCACATTATAACATTATTGAACAAATTCCTTTACCTGCCGGCTATACCAGAACGCCTGCTGAAAGTGGATCATTTGCAGTATGGCTTCGAAAAACAAATTTAAAAACTGATAATACTGTTTATCTTTTTGATGGCAGAAAAAAAGAAAATCAATCAGCGCAATTTGCCGTACTGGATATTTCTGTTGGCAAAAAAAACCTGCAGCAATGTGCCGATGCGGTGATGCGGCTGCGGGCAGAATACCTGTTTTTACAAAAGGAATTTGATAAGATTTTGTTTATTGATAATGAAGGCAGGCAATATCTTTTTAAGGAACCCTATACAAGGGTAAATTTTAATGCCTACCTTGATCGTGTCTTCGGCATGTGTGGCAGTGCATCACTGGCGAAACAACTAAAGCCAGCAATTATGAAAGCTGTTTTACCGGGTGATGTACTCATCCGAGGAGGCTTTCCGGGTCATGCGATAATGGTAATGGATGTTGCCACCAATGCCGAAGGAAACAGAATTTACATACTGGCACAAAGCTATATGCCGGCGCAGGATATTCACCTTTTAAACAACCCATCCAACCAACAAATATCGCCTTGGTATTTAGTAAAAAAAGAAGAAAGAATTGTAACTCCAGAATATTTATTTACCATTTTGGAATTAAAAAAATGGTAGTCTTTTTAGCATTAAAAAAGGCAGCTACTCTTTAAAAAGAGTAGCTGCCTTTTTGCGTAAACATCATTTTATTTATTCCCAACCGTTTTCAACATTTCTTTTACAGCAGCTTCTAACTGGCTGTCTTTACCATTTAAAAAATCTTCGTAAGGTAAATTAACTTTCATATCTGGTTCCAGTTGCAGATTTTCTGTTGGCCGGTTTTCTTTACCAATGGTTGCTATCATCGGTATTCCAAAAACAATGGTAGGATCAATTTGCGTTTCCCACCAAACGGCTGTTCCTGTTCCCGGTACAGGCATACCTATTAATTTACCAATACCATTGTCTTTGTAAACATATGGAAAGATAAAGGCATCGCTGTAATTGCCTTCGCTCATTAACACACAGCTAGGGTTCTGCCACCTGTCCATTGGTTCACTTGCCGGAACCGGGTTACTTTGTGGTGCAAAACGCAAATAAGATTTACCACTTAAAAAAGTATTCAAATCATTGTGTAACCAGCCACCACCATTGAATCTTGTATCGACAATTAATGCCTGTTTGGTTTTATTGCGACCCATCACCTCATCTACAACAGTTCTGTAACTTCCATCATTCATGCCCTGCACATGTACGTAACCAACCTTTCCGCCGCTTAGTTTATCAACCATATTGTACATCATATTGGTCCATCGTTTATACATCAATGCTGCTTCTTCGGCAAACAATATTGGCTTAACGGATTCTTCAAAGCGGGCATTCGTCTTTCCATCGAATACTGTGAGCAACGTATTTTTTGTTGCTTTGCGGTTTAACAATTTAGCCCAATCTTCTGCGTCTGTTATTGACTCTCCATCTATCTTTTCAATAATGCAGCCTGCTTTTATTTTGCTGTCGGCTTTATCTACCGGTCCGCCGGTAATAACTTCGGTTACTTTAAGGCCGTTGCCAGTATAGGTTTCATCGTACAATAAACCCAATGCCGCAGTAACATCCGGGTTAAGCATTTGCGGAGAGTACCTACCTCCTGTATGAGAGGCATTTAACTCTCCCAACATTTCGCTCAATAGTTCCTGAAAATCGTAGTTGTTGGTTATGTGCGGTAAAAATTTAGCATAGGTTTCCTTGTACATTTTCCAGTCAATACCATGAATAGTGGGATCATAAAATTTTGCTTTCACCTGCCGCCAGCAATGATCAAAAATATATGCTCTTTCTTTAGCAGCATCCAAAACCATTTCTGCTGCAATACTGATAGGCGTTGATTTACCGGCATCATCAATTTTTAATAAGCTGCCATTATTGGTAACGAAAACACTTTTGCCATCTTTGCTCATTTCAATGCCACTAGGGCTTCCGCCAAGTTTGGCCAATATTTTGGTATCGTGTGTACGGGGTTCTGTAACCCATAAATCGTATCCTTTTTCAAAAGAAGCGAGGTAATAAATTTTACTGGCATCGGGGGTAACAACATAATCACTTATAGAAGAGCTGTTAATAGTTAAGCGGATTTTTCTGTTGTCGATCCCGGTAAAATCAGGTGTAAATTTTTTAATAACTGCAGAATCTTTTTTGGCGGTAGAATCTTTTTTATCTGCTGCTGCTTTATCTTTTAGCAACGTATAATCATCTTTAGATAATTTGAATTCATCGTAAGCCGCAGCGTCTAAAAATGCACCATAAATATCCACTTCCCGGTTTCCCTGGTAAGCCAGTGAACGGCGGCCTTCCCGGTTATTGATCCATGTCATCAACTTCCCATCTAAAGCCCATTTGGGATTGTCTTCTCCAAAGCCGCTGTTAATGGGATGAAGCGCAGTGCCTGTGCCATCCGCTTTTAGAATTGCAGCATGAGAACCACCAAAACCAAAGTATTCATCATCTGCTAAAATATATTTTCCATCGGGGCTCCAATTAAAATCAATGTCGCCATCTGCATAGCTGTAGTTATGTCCTGCGGGGATGATAGTACGGGATTGTTTCGTAGCGATCGTATACACTTTAAGCACATTTCTATTTTCAAGGTAGCACACTTCTTTTCCATCAGGTGAATATTTTGGTAGAAATTCTTCGCTGCCTGTTGCAATCAGCGGTTCTTCTTTTAGTACGGTGGCTGCATAAAAATAAGGCTCTTCTTTGCGTACAACCGAGGTGGTATAAATATCCCAGTTATCGTTGCGTTCTGCTGCATAAATAAGGCTTTTTCCATTCGGTGACCATGCAACCATGCGCTCCTGTTGTGGTGTATTGGTGATGCGTTTTGTTTGTGTACCATCCACACTTGTTACAAATATTTCACCTCTTGTAACAAAGGCTATTTCCTTGCCATTCGGAGACAATGCAAATGCACCAACATTGCCATTTACAGGTACATTTTTCTCTACATTCTGTCTGCCATCATTATTAATCTGAATAGCTACTTTTTTAGGCATGCCGCCATCTGCTAAAGTATAAATATCACCATCATCCGTAAAACAGAGGGTATTGCTTTTACTAATACTTAAATGGCGAACAGGGTTGGTTTTAAATGTAGACAATTGCTTTTCAACCGGTGTTGTACCGAGCGTTTTTTTATAAATATTTTGATTGCTATTTTTTTCGCTGAGGTAATAAACAGACTGGTCATCGCTGCCAAAAACAGGTTCCCTGTCTTCTCCTTCAAAGTCACTAATTTTTTTGTATTGGCTGCTCTTAACATCCATCACCCAAATATCCCTTGTAACTGAAGAAGTATGGTGTTTACGCCACGGATCTTCGTAGCCTTTTCTATCTTCAAATACAATTTGATTTCCTTTGCTGTTATAATGTGCTCTTTCCATACCGGCACCAGATAGCAATATCGGTCTTCCTCCTGAAACAGGCACTGTATAAAGGTTTTGAAACAAACGGGGACTATAAAAACGCACATTCGCCGCCTGTATATTTCTGGCACTTCCAAAAATAACCTGCTTATCATCCGCCGAAAAATCGAATGGAAAATCACCTGCACTATTGTAGGTAATCCGGGTTGGTGTGCCTCCAGCTGCGGGCATTACAAACACATCGAAATTACCATAACGGTCACTGGCAAAAGCAATGTATTTACCATCGTGGCTCCAAACGGGCATCATATCCTGTGCTTCATGAATGGTTAAAGGAACAGCAGTACCGCCACTTGCATCTACTTTATAAATATCACCTTTGTAGCCAAAAGCAATGGTTTTTCCATCGGGAGAAATAGCGGGATAACGCAACCAGGAAGGGCTATTTTGTGCGTTGCTGCTGAACACAGTAAACATTACAGTGAAACATAGAAAAAAATTTCGCATAATAATTTTTTTATTTATTGAAGATTTATTAGGAATAAGCAAAGTACAATAACGTTTCAGCATTAAAAATTGTTTTTTATAAGCAGCAAATTCCAGATTACCAATGGCAAACACTATCCAATCTCAAACCGGATTTTTATTAAAATAAAAAATCCGGATTGCAATTATGCAGATCCGGATTACTCAAACATTTTCAAAAAAGAAATCATTTTATTTCATGTAGACCGCTTCAAACCTTGCCAAAGGTGCCATCCTGGCTTTATTCAGACTTAAAGCATTTCCTTTCACAGCATAATTATCTACCCGTTGAAGAAGGTCCATAAACTGTTTTTCTAACTCCATATTTGGGCATGCCATCAACGTGCCGGCAAGTTGAGAAAAGGAAATCCTGTTTCCTTCAAGCAATGTATAGGTACCCATAAAACTGTTACATCCTGCATGGCCATTTACACGATTGCCCTCTTTTTTAAGGATGAGGTGCATTTCCTTTTTATTGCCATCTGCATAAGAAACAGGTTGCCCGTTTATCTCTGTCAGCTTCCAATAAGTTTCTGTTAAATTAGTATTGTTATCGGCTGGTAAAATTGAAGGCAATGGAGCAGGTTGTGATTTTTTGACGGTACCGCAGCTAAATAAAGTTATCGCTGAAAGTACTACTATAATTATTTGAATTAACCTTTTCATCTTTTTTTTAAATTTTGTTTTTTAATTATTTTTTTGTTCACAATACTGGAGATTGATCAATTTATTTAACACACTACAGATGCTGTTGTTAATTCAATTACACAACTACTGAAAAATATATTTTCATACACTTTTTGAATTGCCTTAAGCTGAATAAACAGTCTTTTACATTAAAAACGAAATTGCAATGCGGCAGGTAATATTTCAATAGCGAGTTTTGGTGCCTCAGCATACTCCCCATCCAGATGGTATTGAATTAACCCATTGCTTTCTATCATAATTTTTTGTGAGTGAAAGTAGTGAATGAATGGTAATTGAAGATGATTCCCCTTTTCAATAATGGGCAGGTAACGCAATCGTTTAAATGGGTTTAGTGCATCAACCACAACAATATCAAACAAGCCATCATCCGCCTTTGCTTCGGGAGCAACATGAAATCCTCCCCCGGCCCGACGACCATTGCTTACATCAACCAAAAACTTTTTGCCCTTTAAATTAAATTCGCTGGATTGGATTAAGTAATTTTTTGAGCGATAGCTAATTATTTTTTTAAGAATAGTGATGAAGAAAGATTTTTTACCGGATAATTTTTGCCTGCCTGTTAAAGCTTTAGCAACCTCACCTTCAAATCCAATGCCCACTCCATTTATAAAATAGCGGTCATTACATTTTCCAATATCGATAGGCTTTGGAGTTTCATTCAATGCGGTTTCCAGTTGCTGCAGAAAAGGTTTATTGCCATAAAGCAGCCAGTGAAAATCGTTGCCCGTGCCGCCTTTAAAAATAACCAGTGGCAACTGAATACCGGGATAATGATTGATAAAATAATTTAAGGTACCATCGCCACCTACAATAAAAATATCTGTAAAGTCGTTGAAATCTGTTGGCCAGTGTTTGCTAAAAAGCGCATGATCAATGTTCCTTTCGGTTAATGCTTTTGTAATTTTTCCGGCACAATCAGTTGCTCTGCTCCCACCTGCAAGCGGATTGCATAGAATGACAATATTTTTTAGATAGTATGCAGTCATTTCTCAGTAGTTACACAAATTTACTTTTGTCCGGTAGTCTCCATTTTTGTAAAGAATTATTTGCATTACTATTCTTTACTGGGATTTCTCTTTCAGTATACACCGCTCAATTTAATTGCTAAAAATTATGGCTAAACCATTTTTCTGGCCTCCTCAATCTGTTCATCACTACCCATAACAATTAATCGTTCCCCTAATTTAATAATATAAGAGGAAAGGGGATTGATAATAAACTCCCTCTCTTCTCCCTTTATGCCCAAAATGGTACAATTAGTTTTATTCCAAAGATTCAATTCATTTAAAGCGATACTTTTATTCACCTTTAATTCCGCTACCCTAAACTGTTGATTGCTTCTTGTTCCCAGTATTGATATTAACTCTACTACATCTGGCAGCATTACCAATGTTGCCATATGGGCGCCTCCAATTTTATCGGGCATTATTACGTTGTTTGCTCCAGCTATTTTTAATTTGTTTACAGAGGTATCCTGTGAAGCACGACTGATAATGGTTAATGCAGGATTGAGTTGCCTTGCGGTAAGCACCACAAATAAATTATCCGCATCTACCGGCAAGGTTGAAATAAGTGCTCTTGCATTTTTTATTCCTGCGTCCAACAATACTTCATCCCTTGTAGCATTTCCCTTTATTAAATGAGTAACTTCAAAATTAAGGTCGGTAAAAGCCTCCTCCTTTTCTTCCAGCACTACAAAAGGGATTTTATTATTGTATAAAATCTGAGCACTTTCTTTTCCATTGCGGCCAAAACCGCAAATAATAACATGATTGTTTAGGTGCTGTATTTTATTTTCCATGTTAATCATTTTATATTTATTTATAAACTCAATATCGAAAAAAAAACGGGATAACAACGAAATGAAATAGGTGAATAATCCAAGATTAATTACAATAAGAAAGATGGTGAAAACACGGCCAGTATCGCTTAGCGGATGTACTTCATTAAAACCTACCGAGGCTACCGTAATGATGGTCATGTAAAAAGCTTCCAGGAAATTATAATTTTCAATAAGCATATAACCTAAAGAACCAATTATTGTTAAACACACCAGTAAGACTAAAGGAATAAGAAGCCGTTTAAATAATTGAAACCGTTTTGAAAGATGCATAATTAGAATTGTAATTGAAAAGTATGACTTTAGTGTGAGACGAAAAAGAGAAATTATATGTTTTGATAATTAATACTGTTTCAATTGAACATTCATAATAAATTTAGAGATAAAAACAATCCTTCTTTAAACAGCAGCTGTTCAACAGCCTCAAAAAATAATCAGCGGTTCTATTTCATTCAATTAAAAAAAGATCAACTCTATAAAATATTACCATCCATAAAAGCAAACAATAACATTCAAAGCTTTGTTGTAATTTCCAATTTCAAAAAATCATTTTTCATGAAACTACTGCTTTCTCTTACAGCATTGCTGACTGTATTTTCCGCATCAGCACAAAAAGAAAAAACGTCTTTAGCAGCTACGGATTCTATTTTATTTGGCAAAGTAAAATACAGGCAGGTAGGTCCTTTCAGGGGTGGCCGCAGTGGTACCGTGGCAGGCAGCTATAAAAATAAAAATACTTTTTTCTTTGGTTCTGTTGGTGGTGGTGTATGGAAAACGACTGACGGCGGCAGCAACTGGAAAAATATAACCGATAAAAGTTTTGGCGGTACCATTGGTGCTGTAACAGTAGCCCCTAGCGATGAAAGTATTTTATATGTGGGCGAAGGAGAAAATACTTTAAGGGGCAATGTGAGTGAAGGCATTAACGGCATGTGGAAGAGTGAGGATGGTGGCCGTAGCTGGAAAAATATTGGTTTAAAAAATGCACGGCATATCAGCCGCATCATTGTTCATCCTAAAAACCCTGACATTGTTTGGGCAGCAGTGATCGGTCATTTGTTTGGACCCAGTGAAGAACGTGGTGTATACAAAACAACAGATGGTGGAAAAACATGGCGCAGGGTATTGTTTGCAAATGCCAATGCAGGCGCCGCCGAACTGGTAATGGAACCCGGCAACCCGAATGTATTGTACGCCAGTACCTGGAACATTCGCCGTACTCCTTACAGCCTGGAAAGTGGCGGCCCCGGAAGTGCTTTGTGGAAGAGCACTGATGGCGGCGAAACATGGACCAATCTGATGGATAAAAAAGGAATGCCTAAAAAAGAAATCATTGGTAATATTGGTATTACGGTAAGTGCTGTAAACCCTGAAAGAGTCTATGCTTTAATTGAATGCAAAAGCCGGGGATTGTACCGCAGTGATGATGGTGGCAACACCTGGGAAAAACAAACGGATGATGCCAATATCTGCCAGCGG